>JBFILF010000126.1:0-12233 GCA_041599835.1 Pirellulaceae bacterium | reverse complement strand
GTCGCCGCGCTTTTCCAGCTGTTTTTGACGCTGGCGCATTTGAGCCAATCGCTGTTCCCACTTGGCGAGTTGACTCTGCTGCGTTTGGGACAAGGCCGATCCGTTAATTACGGCCAGCTGCCCAATCCACCCGTCGCGCCGCGCCAGGGCGGCGTGGATGTCCCGATCGTTTTGCAAATAAACAGTTTGCACGAGGCTGGTTTCCTCAGAGCGGTCACAGTCGCAATTGGTGGAGCGCGTCGATTTGCCAAAGACACGAAGGGCAAATCCGGCATTGGCTTGGCGGGGATTCGGACGATATCCCGACAAATCAGGGATCGCGATGGCGCGTCGCTGAACCGAGTTTCGAAATTCGGCATTTACTGTTTGGCTGGCCGATGCCTGAACGATCGCATCGACCATCAGCTCTGCCGGCAACCGTCGCGGCAACGCGCGGCTGAAATTTCGCCGGTCGGCGCTATTCGTTTCGTTAGGTTCCCAACTCAATTGATACGTGCGGCTGTTGGCAATTTCGCGATGCAGCCACTTCATGTCGTAATCGTGACTTACGAACTCTCGAGTTAAATAATCGAGCAGCGGGCCGTTGCTGGGAGGATTCGCCAGGTTGAGATCATCGGCCGGTTCGACAATGCCAACGCCAAAATATTTAGACCACACCCGATTGACGAACGCGCGGGCAAAATACGGATTGTCCGGCTGCCGCAGCCAGGTCATTACGGGCTGGCGAACATCGTCAAATTCGGTCAAGTCCACGGCGTTGCTGCCAAGCAGGATCGCGTCGGTGTAAACTCGGCGTTGCCGCTGACGTTTTTTACCGGGCTGCCGCGAAGGCGGACTTCGCGGCGCCATGACCTGAAGTTCCGGGAACGGAACGATGACTCCGTTTTGCAAACCATCGGCCAGCTTTTTTCGCAATTCTCCGCCCCGCGTTTTTCGCGGATCGATGCCCAGTTTTTGGTAAACCTGCGCCAGTTCGTCGCGCTCCTCTGGCGAGACTTGCGGAGGCCGCCGCGTCGTCACGCCCGTGAAAAACCGCGAAAACTGCTGAAAATCGTCCTGCGTCCACTGATCGAACGGATGTTTGTGGCACTGGGCACATTGGATTCGAATCCCCATAAACGTGTGGGCAAAACTGATGGCCCGTTTCTCGCCGTCCTGATATTCGCGACGCATCCAGTAATAGGGCATCCAATCAAACTCAGTGAATGACTCGCCGTTTCGTAGGGCTTCGGTCATCCGCGCGAAATACTCGGTCAAACTCTCACCGGATTCTCGACTGACCGCCATCACGATGCCTTCGACTAGCTCGTCGTAGGGTATATTTTTCTCAACGCGCGAGTGAATCCACTCGTACCATTGGCGGCTGGCACCGCCAGGGTTGTACATGATGTTGCGCAACTGGCGACTGTTGTTTTCGGTCAGGTCGCACAAAAACGTCGTCCACCAGGCCGCGTAGGCCGGCGACTCGAGCAGTTCGTCGATTTTTCGCGATCGCTTTTGCGGGTCGGGATCGTCGACAAAATCGCGAATCTCCTTGGGTGACGGAAGCGTGCCGGAAATATCCAGGCTGACGCGGCGCAAAAAAGTAACATCGTCTGCCACCGGCGAGGGTTGAATGTGGAGTTTTTCCAGTTTTGCTTTGACCAGTCGATCGATGGCCGTTTCCGCTGGGAAGTCGATCGGTTGCGAGTTGGTAACGGGGAGGAGAACCGGCAGGGTGACGACGGCGTTGTCGTAAAACACCACCACATGGGTATCGCCTGGTGCAATTGATGAGACGATGCCCTGCGAATCGACTTGGGCCACGGCCGGGTCGTTGCTCTGGAACCGGCACAGCGGCGTGACGTCTTCTCGGCTGCCGTCGCTCCAGCGGGCAACGATTTCCAGTTGAATGCTCGATTGATTGTCACCGGCGATGATCTCCGACGGGGAGATTTCCAGAGATTCCAGGTGTTGGCCGGCAGGCGCCGGCAGAGCACCGTTTTCGATCCAGCCCTTGAGCAAATTGTATTGCCAACTGTCGACTTGGTAACGCAACCCACCTTCGTGCATGTCGGCATCAGTGGGTTTGGTCAATATCAAACTCGCTGGCGGGTCTTCTCGATCGACACGGTAATGGCCTTCCTTGAGCAGCGCGGCGTGATCAGATTGAAAGTCGTATCCGAACAACGACAAACGGAACCCGCCTTTTCCTTGAAACGATCCATGACAGGCTCGCCCGTTGCAACCTAAACGACCGAGCAGCGGCGAAACGTGCCGCTGAAAATCCGGAACTTCAGAAGTAGACGACGCGAACCGCGTTGCCACACTATCCAGGTGTGTTGGCTTACCGGTTGGATGATTGTCGGCTGCGTAGAGGGAAGGGCCATATGTGAGAGACAGCAACAACGCGGCCGCGCAAATCATGTTGCCTGGGTGGGATCGGTACACCATTACACTCCCTGTGTTTATCGGTTGGAGTGGTCCCGAATATTGCGGTGGGATGCTTCGGATCCGTTGGTTTTATTAGAGGCGTTTTTGGCTTCAAATTCAAGTTAACTGCACAGCAATCTCCCGATCACCGCGCTGCGTTTAGCGAAATAAATTGGGCAACAATAAGATATAGATATAAGCGTTGACGCAGCTTTTCCCACGAAAGCACAGCGCGTTTCGCGGCGCGCAAGTCATGCGTCGCCGACGCCGATGAATGTGACGTCGTCGCCCACGCGAATCGTGCCGCCCTGGATCACGCTGGCGGTGATGCCGCCATGACCGCGCATGGCGTTAAAGCCGCCGCGTCCGAGATTTTCTTCCATCCTGGAGCAGGGCGGGCAGGGACCGGTTCCCAATAAGACGACTTCGCCGATTGAAAACCGCGAACCCTTAAGCGCGGTCAAGTTGATGCCGGCGACAACCAGGTTGCGACGCGTCAGCTCTGGCCGAATGCAATCGACTCGCAATAGTTCTGCGACAGCATCCAGGTGCTCCTGTTGAATCAGCGTCACCTGCCGCGTCGCGCCGGCTTGACCGGCGAATCGGTCACCGACGATTCCCTCGTTCAGCGAAACCTCTGCTTGTTGGACTACCTGCATGGCGGCAAGGCGATCGGGGCGCAAACCAATCCATCTCAGGCGGCCCGAATGCGGGAACTCAGTTTTCATGTCGACGCCGCTTGCGGCAGATTGCGTCATGGGAACATTCCTTTTCGGTTCGCTCGATCTCACGCGGTGGCCGTTTAGGCCGTCCAGCTGCCGGCATAGCGAGTGCCGTAGGGGGCTGCGTCGCGCTGGTTCATTTCAAACATTCGCTTGGCGATTTGCCGCACATGCAAGTGATCGTGGGCTGCCCAAGCCGCCATGACTTCGCCAGCTTGAATCGGTCCGAATTTGGGATGCACGTGGACTTTGGACCAGTCGGCGTCTTTCAGTGACCTGAGGAATTCAATGGATCGCCTGCGCTCGCTTACAAACTGCCGCACCGCCTCACGCAAATTGGATTCGTTGTAATTTCGGTCGACCGCGGCTTGTTCCGGATCGATGGGAGGCCAGGGCTGCTGGGGATCCTGCAAGGTCAACTCGATGCGAGTGCGGAAATCCTCTCGTTCTTCGTCGGCCAGGTGGCAGACAATTTCCAAAATCGACCAGTTTCCCGAGGGAGGTTTCCACCGCGCGTCGTCATCGCTGATACCGTCGACCAGCACTGGCAACGTAGTCTTGAAACGCTCCAGCGAATGGATCAGGCGATCTGCATTCATCATTGACCTCGCGATTGTGGCCGTTGACGATACATCAAGGCGGCCAGTTTGTAATCGGCCAGTTTGTCATCAATGAGCATTAGGAACTAAAGTGTAAATCGCCATTGGCAAGGATGGCGAGGGGATGCTGGTCCTTCGCCATCGATTCGCAATCCACATGATTCGTAATGTCGAGCTGCCGCTGCCGCAACATGGTCGGATTCATTCAGAGAATGATGTTGGTTATGATCGATTGGGATGACCATCATTCCCGATAGGCTTTGCCTTTAACCAGTTTAGCGAATCCGCGCTAGAAAGAATGCAGGCATTCATGAAGCCAACTGAATTGATTTGGTGCAATGGTCAAATGGTCCCCTGGCACGAGGCGACCGTTCACGTGATGTCGCACGCATTGCATTACGGCTCGTCCGTGTTTGAAGGGTTGCGTTGTTATGAGACGCCGTCTGGCAGCGTTATTTTTCGGCTGGGCGATCACGTCAAACGGCTGTTCGATTCGGCCAAAATCTACCGCATCGAAATTCCTTACACGCCGGAAGAGATCTGCCAGGCCTGCCGCGAGGTGATTGTCAAAAACGGGCTGGCCAACGCGTACATTCGGCCCATCGCATTTTTGGGGAGCGGAACGTTGGCGCTGAACGGTTTGGAGCAATGCAAAGTCGAAGTGGCCGTTGGCGCGTTTCCTTGGGGAGCCTACCTCGGTCAGGAAGGGCTGGAAAAAGGCATTGATGCATGCATTTCATCTTGGAGTCGAACCACCAGTGCCTCGATTCCCGTGCTGGCCAAAGCAGGCGGCCATTATATGAATGCCCAGCTGATTGCGACCGAGGCGCACCGCAATGGATTTCTCGAAGGCATTTCCGTTAGCGGAGACGGCAAGCTCAGCGAAGGCTCCGGCGAAAACATTTTTGTGGTGCGGGACGGCGTGATTTTTACGCCTCCCTTGTCGGCCGCAATCCTCAGCGGGATCACGCGCGATTCGGTTATGCGAATCGCCGCATCATTGGGATACCAGATCGTGCAACAAGACGTGCCGCGCGAAATGCTGTACATCGCCGACGAACTGTTCTTGACCGGCACGGCCGCCGAGGTAACGCCCATTCGATCGGTCGATCGCATCACGGTCGGGCAGGGAACACCCGGCCCGATCACGCGCGCCATTCAAGATGTGTTCTTTGGCTTGTTTGACGGCCGTCACCCCGACCAATGGAACTGGCTCGACCCAGTTGGCGTGACCGCAAAATCCTCTTGATGATCCGTTGCGCGGCGACTGATTTTGCTCACCTTCACCACCGTGCCCTGGCACTTGCAAACGCCATTGTTGTGTGGCATATTGCGGTGCTTTCGGCGGTTTTACGTCTCATCACTCGAAGGATAAACGGCGTCAATGCAAATCTTGCCAGCGATCGATATCCGGGGCGGCAAATGCGTTCGGTTGGCGCAAGGTGATTACCGACGAGAAACAGTTTACGGGGCCAACCCTGCCGATATGGCACATCGCTGGGTGGCCGACGGTGCCACCGGATTGCATCTGGTCGATTTAGATGGCGCCCGCGATGGCTCCATTTCCAACCGCGACGCGATCGCCCGAATCATCGAAGAAGTTTCCGTACCTTGCCAATTAGGTGGCGGTATCCGCGACCTGGAAACCATTGCAGATTACTTGAAACTGGGCGTGTCCAAATTGGTGGTTGGTACCAAAGCACTAACTGACCCGGAATGGCTGGCTGCGATGAGCGAAGCCTATCCGCAGCAATTGTTGGTGTCGATCGATGCACGCGACGGCCTGGTGTCGACGGATGGTTGGCAAAACATCAGTGATGTGGGGGCCACGCAACTGGCTCGCCAAATATCATCCCACAAACTGGCAGGTATGATTTACACCGACATTTCAAAAGACGGCATGCTGTCGGGTCCGAATTTTGACGCGATTCGCGAAATGGCGCAGGCCGTCGACCTGCCGTTGATCGGCTCTGGCGGTGTCACCACCACCGACGACGTTGTTAAATTAGCACAGTTAGGTCTGGCCGGCTGTGTCATTGGACGCGCGCTATACGAAGGCCGCCTTACGTTGCAAGAAGCGATGGCCGCGGGCGGCTCACGGGTATCGAGCGCCTAATACGCCGGATGGCACAATTCACTGATTAGATTAAGGCAAACAGGTACAAAATATGGGTGACGTCAAGTCGATTCGGAATGTTGCGTTATGCGGCCACGGTTCGTCTGGCAAGACGACGATGGCAGATGCAATGCTGACGTTGACCAAAACCGTCAGCGGAACGCCCAGTGTCGACGACGGCACGAGCATTTGTGATTTCGATCCGGAAGAAAAACACCATCAGTATTCAATTGAATCGGCAGTGATTCACTTCAGTCATGGCGGACGCCAATTTAATGTCGTCGACACGCCCGGCTATCCCGACTTTGTCGGCCAAGCCATCTCGACGTTGTATGGTGTCGACACGGCCGTCATTGTGATCAACGCGCAAAGCGGAATCGAAGTCAACACGCGTCGCGTTTTTGACGAAGCGGAAGTGGCCGGTGTCGGACGCATGATCGCGATCAACAAAATGGACGCCGAGAACATCGACTTTGACAGTTTGATCAACAGCATTCGAGAAATGTGGGGCAATCGCTGCGTTTTGCTCAACGTGCCCATCGGCCACGGCGCCGATTTCAAAGGCGTGGCCAGCACGCTCAAGGTTCCCAATGATACCGCCGGCGCGCTGGTGGACCCGGCCAGCATTAGCGAACCGCTGATCGAATCCATCATCGAAGTTGATGACGCGGTCATGGAGCGCTATTTTGAAGGCACTCAGCCAACCGACGAAGAACTTTCTCGGCTGATTGTGCAGGCGGTCAAAGAAGGTACGTTGGTCCCCATTGTTTGTTGCAGCGCCAAGACGGGATCGGGCCTGGCAGAATTGTTGGATGCCATCGGTATGTGTGGACTGTCACCCGCCGATCTGCTGCGGACTGCCAAAAAAAGTGATGAAGAGATCACGGTTGAGGCGGATGCCGCTGGTCCCTTATTGGCGCGGGTGTTCCGAACACGAATCGACCCGTTTGTGCAAAAGCTCAGTTTCATTCGAGTTTTTTCCGGCAGCCTGAAACGCGACGCCCAGGTTCCCGCCTCCACGGCCCGGAAAGGAGTCAAAATGGGACCGCTGTTGCGTGTGCAGGGAGAACAAACCGAAGCGGTCGACAGCGCCGGTCCTGGCGAGATCGTTGCCGTCGCCAAGATGGAGGAGTTGCACACCGGCACCGTGCTGGGTGATTTAAGCTTGCCCGACATCAAGTTTCCGACGCCCATGGTGTCGTTGGCGGTTTCTCCCAAGAGCCGTGGTGACGAAACGAAACTTTCCGGGGCACTGAACAAGGTGGTTGAGGAAGACCCCACGTTTCGTCTCGACCGCGACCCGCAAACCAAGGAATTGGTGATGACCGGGATGAGCGAATTGCATCTGACCATCATTCAGGAAAAACTCAAACGCCGCGACAAATTGGAAGTGGAAACCAAGGAGCCGCGGATTGCCTTTCGCGAGACCATACAGGCCGATGCCGAAGGAAGTTATCGCCACAAAAAACAATCCGGCGGCCGGGGCCAATTCGGGGAAGTACATATCCGCATGTTCCCGTTGCCGCGCGGAACCAATATCGAAGAGTATGCGACGAAATCCCGCTTCAATGCGATGAAGTCCGTCCACTATGACGAAAAATCCAACTTTTTGTGGGTCGACTCGATTGTCGGCGGCGTCATTCCAGGAAACTTCATGCCCGCGATTGGTAAGGGGTTTGCCGAACGAATCGAGGGGGGCGTGATCGCCGGATATCCGGTGCAGGATCTGTGCATCGAAGTTCATTTTGGTAAACACCATCCGGTGGATAGTAGCGAAGCGGCGTTCAAGACGGCGGCGCGGCAGGCCTTTAAACAGGTTTTTGAAAAAGCCCGCCCCAGCCTGCTGGAGCCGATTGTCAAACTGGACGTGACCATTCCCGAAGACAACGTCGGGGATGTCTACTCGGACATGTCGTCCCGCGGCGGCCGCGTATCGGGCAGCGATTCGGCCGGCGGCAATTTCACCACCGTGCATTGTGAAGTGCCCTTGCGAGAGGTCACGACCTACTCGCGATCGCTGTCCAGCATGACGGGGGGACTCGGCAGTTTCACGATGGAGTTCAGCCACTACGAAGTCATGCCACCCAATGTCCAGCAGGAAGTAATCGCCAAAGCCCAGATGAAGGACGACGAAGAATAATTCTTAGAGTCCATCGGCGCAAGGCACGCCGATTTTTACTTCGTCAAATGTTGGTCCATCCGAATTCGTTGGTGGGCGCCCAGCGAGTCGCTTGACAAGTTACTTCATGATACTTGTGCGGAATACTTACGCAGATTCATATTGCCGTTTCACCTTGGCCCAGCGATAATACACCATTCTCGCGAACTTGTTCGGCAACTGAGATAATGCGTACAGTCTGGATCCATGTTCACGTCCCCAAAGCCGGCGGCAGCACCCTGCGGCAGTTGTTTAATCGAAATTTCCGCCAGGGCTACTACAACTCCAATTCACTGCTCGAAACCAAACAGTACACTTGCGACGACGTCAGCGAAATCGTGCGGGTCCATCCCTGGGTAAAATGTTTTTCGGATCACAAACTATCCTTGGATTTGCCCTACGATCATGCCGACGCCACGGTGAGGGCCATCTGTTTTGTCCGCGACCCCGTCGAACGATTTATTTCCCGCTATTTTTTTCATCGCAACTTCGAAGAAGTTCAGTGTATCGCCCAGCGGATGTCGTTCCGTGATTTTGCCACAGCTGAATTGGTTGACGGCTACGCGCATCCGCAAACCAACAGCCAAATTTATTTTCTAAACGGCGGTCGCTCCTACGAGGACATGTCGATCGTCCAGCAAGCGCTGGACACCGGCCAGGCATTTCTTTTTCCCATCGAACGCTTTGACGAAGCCTGCATTTGTTTGGAGAGTTTGTTTCCCGATTCGTTTCATGATCTGTCGTATGTCAAAACCAACGTGTCAAAAAAGGACACTACCATCGACAACGAGGACCGGGAATTCGTCACCGAGTTTTTGCGAAAGGATCAGCCGATTTGGGACTTGGCCGAGCGGTTTTTGGATCAGACCCTGAATCGCGCTTTTCCGGCGGAATCCCAGCGGGAAAGCCGGCTGGCTGAGTTTCGTGACCTGTGTGCGCGGCGCTACGACAATTTCCAGCCGCCCCGGCCAGTTGACGACAAAATCTCGGAAGCCAACAAGGTTCAGGCGGACGAAACAAGCCGGCCCTCCAACATCGATCGCGCCCTGTCACCGCACGCTCCCAACCCGGCACCGGAACCAGCGCCGCAGCAACCGGGTGAATCCAGCTCACAACCATCGCCAGCCGCCACCGCCTCGGACTCCTCGGGCAGCCCCCCATCGGACAGCTAAAACACAGGACGCGCACCGATAGGACTCCGTGCTTCCGAATCTGCGAGATGGAGGCAAATTAGGGAGTGGTTGATTTCGGGGTGGTACAACCGCGGTTTATCCGTACCGAGTGCCACACCGATGACGTCAGCCCGCCGATCAGGCTCAACCACATCAGGCCACTGATCCACGCGCCCACATAAAAACTCGTCGGCCGGTAAACCAATTCAAGCTCAAGTGGCCCGGCCGGAATGGGAATGGCCCGCATGATGCGATTGGCCCGGAAAATCGGCACGCTCTCGCGCCGCCCCCCCTGAATCACTTCCGCGCGCCAATTGGCGTCAAAATAGTCGGCCGCCAACAACAGCGCTGGATCAGCGTTGTCGATTCTCAAATGGATTCGCTGTAAACCTACCTGCCCGTCAATGATGCCTGCACTTGAATCACGAGTGGGTGAAGTTGATTGAAATCCCGTCAACGCCCGGCCCGAATCCGTCTCGACGACCACCCGATCAGATCCGTGGTCAATCACTTGTCCAATCACGTTTTCGGTGCGCTGAACTACTTGTTCCCAATTGGTTTCGTCGATGGATTTAACAATGTCGTATTGGTGAACCAACCGAAATCGCGGCCGCGGTAAATCGAACTCTTCCACCGAATAAGTCTGCGGGCTGAATTGCTCCAACCGGCCATCAACGGCCACCGATTGCAGAATCAATCCTCTCTGTTCGGTCGACAGCGTCGCGTCATTCAACGCCAACTGCTTCCAGACCAACAAATCCAGCGGCTCGGCGGAGCTGTATGATCCCATCAACCGCGTGCCGGTCTGCAAGTGAAATTTTGGCCGCAAACTCGCCTGGTCGTGACGCAGATTGAATAACAAAGGGTCGTCAGTCGTGCGATCGCGCGCCCGGTCCAGATCAGCGTCCCGGTAAATAGCCGGCGGGAGCGATTGAATTGTGGCAAATTCGGACTCAACCAATTGTCCGGTGTTTCGGGCAACTGTGGGTACAAGAGCCCAACTGGCCAAGAGGATGTCGAACATGGCGATCAATAGGACGGCGGCCCCCATCGTTTGTCGCCGGCGAATTCGGACAGTGCTCATCAAAATGGCAAGCAAGGAAAGGACCCACAACACGTGCAACAATGAGAAAGCGCTCGATTGCAACTCATCTGCTGGGATTTCTGCGGCCAGAAACGCGCGTGTCACGTTCTGCATTCGATCGGCCGGCACCATCATGTACAGGCCGAATCCCAGCCCGCTGATGCCCGCGACCATCGACATGGCCAGCACACCGGTTCTGCCGAGCCGTTGCAACCGTCTGTCAGGTTTGCCGTCCAATAATCGACTTAGTCCGCGACCGGCCAACAGTGACAAAGCCAGCGCCGCCAGTACGGTCAGTTTCGCCGGATATCGAAACGTGGCATAAAACGGAACCGCGACGACCAGCAACCAGTACAGTCCGCCGACGGGAGCGCCTACCAATGAATCAACCCCGTGGCCACCACGCATTAGCGTTAACTCGTTCATCAGCCATCCGATTCCGTACCAGCCAAACGAACCGAGCAAGCTGAACAACAACACCCAGGTAAGAATTCGTTGCATTGGCTCGCCCGACCGCAAACGCCATTGCGAAACGGCAAGCACAAATACGATAGCGCCGCAATACAAAGACGGGACCCAGATTCGATCGGCACCGCGCAACTGACTGGACCAGCGGCCGTCGCGGGCAAAGTCCATTTTTCCCAGTACTTGCGGCCAAACGAATTCGGCGACCTGCCAAGGCGGCAAGCTGAACTGGTAGATGGCATCGTGGTGGGTCCCCGCAATGGGTTGGTCAAACAGACCTGCGGCGACAGCTGACCAACGTGCTTCCTCGCGCTGCTGAAAAAATGTCGGAATCTCATATACACTGCGCGGCCGTTGAAACGTTGACCGCTCGCTTCGCTGGGCCTGCTCGACGCCCGGGATCACTTGAATCGCGCTCAGCCCAACGGCGATCGCCAGCACGGCCAGCGAACTGCCCAATCGTCTCATTCCATTGGCGGCCCAACCGCGCCCATCCGCTGTTTGCGGGACGCGAACAAAATTGAGTACCGCGATGGCGATTAATCCCATGTGAAATGCCGACTGCGGATCACCGCCGAGTACCATCAATGACATACCTGCCGACAGGGCAACCAAGTGTCGTGGTTTTCCCGTGGCCCGAAAACGCCACAGCCAGGCCAGGCACCAAGGCAGCCAGGCGGCACCGACCAGAAAAACGACGTTGCAGGTTTGAAAAATAACCGGCGCGCCAAATCCATAGGCTAAGCCCGCTAATCCTGCGCCCCAATATCCGCAGCCCAATACCCGCGCGCACCACATGCCGCCCAGTGCGGCAAGCAGCACGTGCAACGCGACATAAATTCCAAACCGCGCGTCGAACGGGCACCAGGGCAACCAAAACACGGCCTTGCCCGGATAAAAAACGCTGCTCGTTACATCCGCGACGACAGGTAGGCCAAGGTCGTCCTGCGGATTCCACAAGGGGACTTCGCCGGACTTCCATTGCCGATCAGTCCAATCAAACAGCGGATAATAAAGTGTCGCCGTGTCGCGATAGGCAAACTGCCGCTGTCCGGTGATGACCGGCCAAAAAAAAACCAGCCACGCGCCAATGATCAGTAGGTAAACCACTCGGCGGACATGGGCCTGATCCGCGTCGGAGGTCGTTGCGTCCGATGGGTTGCTCAAACCAGTAACTCGCTGCGAACGACCGCTTCGTCGGTGGGTCCGATGAGCCGATGGTTCAGCCCCTGGAACGGGTAAGAAAACTTTTTGGGGTCCAGGCCAAGCGAATGCAAAATGGTCGCCTGCAGGTCGCGGACCGGCACTTTGTCTCGCGTTACGAAATAGCCAAAGTCATCAGTTTCACCGAAATTGAAACCGGGTTTCATTCCACCTCCGGCAAAAAACATGGTGAAGGCATGCGGGTGATGGTCGCGGCCCAGAAACGTCGAACCATTACGAGCTTCGTTCATCGACGTTCGTCCGAATTCGCCGCCGCAAATCACCAGCGTCTGGTCCAGGAG
>JBFILF010000125.1:0-12268 GCA_041599835.1 Pirellulaceae bacterium | reverse complement strand
AGTTTCCGCAGCCGATGTATTGCATGTGAACGCCATCGACGCCGGCTTCGACAATGGATCCGGGACCGAAGTCAGATGCGGTA
Organism: Pirellulaceae bacterium; assembly: GCA_041599835.1. GTDB lineage: Bacteria > Planctomycetota > Planctomycetia > Pirellulales > Pirellulaceae > CAJQPP01. The sequence continues at coordinate 12,185 of JBFILF010000125.1, read as the reverse complement.
AATCGAATCCGCATCTCGTCAGTCGGCGTGACGAAATCGGCCACGCGGAATGACTTGTAGATCCAGCCGCCACGGACTTCAGCGCCGGTCGGTCCCACGGTTTCCAGGTTGACCCAGTTCATGCCGCGGTCATTGGTAATATCGACAACGAAAATGTCAGCCTCCGGATCGGCCCCGGTATGGTTGGAGTACCAGCGGTAGTAGGAAATGATTGCGTCCTGGCCAGCCGGCGCCCGGGCATCCATCAACGGCGACACCAACGTCGTATCGCCGCCATCGACATCCGAGTCGCCGTCAAGGTTTTCGGTCAAGTAACAATTTCCCGAACCGTCTGCGTCCGTCGGCGGATCACCGCGATCACCACCTCCAATCGGTACGCCACGTTCCCACCTGCCGGCAAACGCACTGCCCACGTTAATCCACCCTTGGTCCGTTTCAAAATCGTCGAGAAAGACGGTCTGCGACGAGCTGCCAACGATTGCGCCATAAGCCCCGGTGGGAGCGCCCTCAGGATCGAACTGGATTTGCATGTTCGAATCTTCCGCACTGACGTAGTACGAAACGACCGAGCCACATGTGCTCGGTGGAAAGTTCGCCTCGTAAACGTTGGGTGATGTCTCGTTCATCGGAAACGTTTCAAAGCCCATGCCGCGGTCGACGTAGAGCACACCCGTACCCGGCTGGGGCGTTCCGGCAACCGGCAAAACCTCGACCGTAAAGGCCACTCCGCCGGATGGGCTGATCATATTCGGGCGGCCGGTGGGATAGTTGAAATCCAACAGTTCCAACGGCGGTGCGTCCATGTTGTGGGCCCCGAATCCGTTGGCAATCTCCCAATAGTGGGGCGTGCCGTTGTTAATGTCGGTATCGTCGTCGTCCAGCTCCAGATAAATGATCGTGATCGACGGGTCGATCGTCTGGTTGCCCGGTTGCATCTGACCGCGCACGATCAGCATGCCGAAAAACAATGATGCACCGATATCCCGATAGTTGCTCGGCTCGGTCAACACCAGTTCGTTTCGCGTGTCCCATACGCAACCGGAGAGCAGCTGGCCACAGTCATGACTCGATCCGGTACACGGGTATTGATGAGAGTTGTTCGCAGTACGAATTCCTCCACCACAATTACCCGCATTAAAACCATGCGCCAAAATCGGTTCGTCCTGCATTAACACGCCCATCACGTCGCCCGTGCCCTCGCCCATCTGACCTTGGCCATTGTTGGTGACGCTGATCAAGTGGTGGCCGTATTCGTGGTAAACGACGTCGGCCATGGACGTGTTATTACAGCCGCCGCCTGCCGAATAAAAGTTGATCGAAATGCCGTCGTAGAATGCGTTACAGGTTGAGCCGATATTTGTGTTAACGTCAAAAAACTGTTGCGTGGCGATGACGGGAAACGTGGGTTCGTAAAACAGAATGTAATCCCGGCATACGTTGGCTTCGTAATAGCCGTTGACGTTGGCGTTGTCGAACTCTGCGCTGGGTGCCGGATTATGCAGAAAATTGGCCGGTCCCGGCGGCGTGACAACCATGCTGATTTCCGGAATCGTATCGCCCGCCGACTGGTCGCGAACTTCGAACCACTGGCCGCGCAAACGGGACGTGACCGTCACCGGGGACGTGCCGCCGTGCGGAATAGTAAAATTGCCTGACGCGTCCGTAAACGTTGTGTTCCCACCCGAAATGTAAACTTCGGCGTACGGCAATCCAACGGATGTGTCCGGGTGGCACTCCAAGGCACCGAGACCATCCGTGGCGCGCCCGCTGACATTACCCTGAACGTCGACGTTATGGATCTGGTTTTCAGCAAGCAAAATGTTGCCGTTGGCATGAGAGGCAACAATTAAGTATTTCTGGTAATCCGGATACGTTTGCACCGATCCGCGCTGAGCGATAAATGCCACCGCCACTTGCGGCTCGGCCGGTTCTTCGTAAGTACCGGCGTAAATAAACAACTCTTCGTTGCTGAACTGAATCGGCATCGGCGGGCCCTGATTCAGTACCGATTGCAACACCGGTTGGCTATCGAAAAATTCCTTTACGCTTTTGCGCATAGCCGGTGTGACTTGCGCCTCGGCCTCGGCACCCCGGCCGACGTCAAAATCGCCAATCTGTTTCACGTGAGGGCCGGCAACGACCAGCGGGTTACCCGGCTCGTTTCGCGTCAGAAATCCGATCCCCGATCGAAACACAGGTAAGCCGCCGTAGTATTGGGCAAATCGGAACGTGTAAAACTTGTAGGTCCCCGTATCGCGTTGGTACATCACCCCCTGCAGCACTTCGCCGCTGGGTTTGACTTCGGGCAAAAACCCGCCGACGTCGACACCCAAAAATTCGCTGACTTCGTTAACGTGGTTCCACGCGCTGTTTTCGGGAGTATCGCCAGTGGCGAGCGTTGTACCGTAGATCATGCCTCCCCCGCTGGCATCGTCCCCGGGGCCTTTGCGTAGGTAAAACGGCGTTCCATAAAATCGAGCCAAAGGGTGATTCTGTTTGAACTGCTCGATCGCTTGTCGGTCGACCTGAACCGCTTGTCCGGCCGCCGAATCCGGTGTGGGCTTGACGGCTGGCGTCGGTTCCGAATCTTGACGCAGGCGCGAACTCGCCGACTGGGCCCAACCTTCAGAAACTGCAACAACGGACAACAACAGCGTAACTAAGCAATTGGAAAAACGACGTTTCTTCATGAGTCGCTCGCTATAAGAAAAAAATAAGATTGGTGACGGGCGATTAGGTGGGGGGAAGGGCGATTCAATGGTAATGCACGGACGTCCGAGCATCAACGCCAAGAAAGAATGCCATGAGGCATTTCAATGAGCATTGAGGCCATATTGTAGCGGCGATTTCAAGCGATTCACAACCATCCTCGGCTCGATCCGGCCCGCGTGACTGGAATGCAAATCGCCCATTGGGTGCCATCAGTGCAATACGACCTGTGACGCATGATTCAAATTAGCGGCCGGCCATCGCGCATAAAAAAACCGCACTGGACAATTCCAGTGCGGCTTGTTTCTTACAACGTTGTGAATGCGCTAGTTGACCGAATTCCACCAGGCCGACTGGCTGGCGCCGAGCGACGCGCGAGCTCGAGTGTCAGCGATCGATTCATCGATTTGAACTTGCTCCAATACCGACCACGAGTCAACTTGAACGCCACCGGACACGGTGACCATCCAGGAGTTTTTAATGCGGACAAAGCTGCATTGGCTGGATACCGTTTTCGGTTCGGACCACTTGGGCAGTTCCACGTTGTCGTTGACGCCGGCAATGTGCGGTATCTCAATGCCCGCTTTGCCAAGCAAGTTGTGTTTCTCGATGATGGCGGCAATGACCGACATGTCCATCACGTTTTGCAATTCGGCAAAAATGGGATCGGCATCAGCCAGCGCGGCAAACCGCTCGGTCATGTTCTGAGCCCACTTTTTGGCGATCGGGTGGTCCTTGGTCTTTTTGATACTGCCGTCGCGAGTCAGGATTTGATTCTCGGTCAGCGTCTTGACGCCCGCGCCGCGCAATTCCCATGACAGGCCGTCCTCGCTTTTGCGCAGCGGTTCGTAGCTGCACTCCATCCAGAATCGTGGCGTCATGCGAATGCTTTGGCCTCGTTGTTCGGCCAACTCCAGTATGCTCGGCATGCCGGCGACCGCAGCCGGCTCGAATCCCATCGCCAATCGTTTCATGCGGTAATCGGCCACCACCAGCACTTGGGCCATGCGGCTGTCGGTAGGCAGCCCGGTGAACGAGATGTTTTGCGGCCCCAGGGCCCGTTCCACTTCGTTTTGCATGCTCGGATCAAATCCCTTTCGCCGGAACAACGTCTGCAGATTGCGTGTACCTTCTTCGCTGGGATTAATGGACACGCTGATGCCGTAATCCTTGTTCGCGGCCTCCGCCGTGCGGAGTGCCACGATGAAATCCTCAAAACGAATCACGGGTCGACCGGTGGTGATGCCCACCACGTTGCCCTGTTCATCGGCCGTCCAGCCTTCGCCCGGCCCGGCGATGATCAAATCGTTGGTCTCCGGATCGACGAACAGATATTGGATCCGCTGTATGCCGGCCATGAATTTGATTTCGTCGGGCAGGTCGGTTCCCGTTTCCGCGGCGTGTGCCAGGGCCGCTTCGAGGCCTTTGACCGATACCATGCGCAACTGAGTGGATTTGCGGATGTCATCCTTCAGTTCGGCCAGCTGGTCTAACACCAACTGTCGAGCATCTCGATTCATCGCATCGGTGGTTTGCACGAGCACGCCGGACGGGTCAACCTTGACACCACCAATTTGCTGCACGAGGAACTGAGCCTGCACGGTGTTGCTCAGTGCCGTGAGAAACAAGCCTGCGACAATCGCAGTCATCCAAATCTTTTTGCCGAATGGATTCGACATTTCATAAACTCCCAGTTTCAAGCTTGTTTTGCCCCTTCGCGCCTACAGACCTCCGTCTCGACCATCCTTCCGACCTGTCGCCTCGCCTCGCCCGGCCAATTGAATTATTCGGGTAAGACTGGAACGGTTGCAGACCCAGGTTGTAAGATAAAGTGTGGCTGAATAGTCCTGTTGCCACTCATTCAGCCTAACTAGACGATCGAATTTTCGCAACAAATTGCGGGAAATCCGGGCATTCATCCAGTATACGGTGCCAGGCCTCGATCAATGCGCCAGGAAAACGTCAGATTACGGTATTTTCTCGGCGGGATTTCACACAGTTCCTGAGCAAAATCGCAAAAAGGTGGACCGAGTGTCCAAAGTGGCTTATCTGGTCATTCGCGACGGTACCAAATGGTCCGATGTGTTTCGGCTCATTCCCGGCAGAACCATCACAATCGGACGCGCGCCCACCAATCAAATCGTCATCCGCGAAGACCAGGCCAGCCGCCAACACGCCGAAATCTTCATGAATCAAGGGAGCTGGGTGATTCGGGACCTGGACAGCCGCAACGGCACCGCCATCGGCGATAACCGGGTCACCGGCGACCAGCAGCTGCATCCCGGTGACGTGATCTGGATTGCCAACACGAAAATGGCGTTCGTCAACGACTTGTCCAAAGCCTACTCTGGCGAACCGCTGCAAGGCCAGAATCTGACGCTGCCCGGGCTGGAATTGGCCGACGATCAACCTACCGTCACCATGCATGTTTCCGAGCCCACGACGATCACCCACCGGCGGGCCCGCACCCGGTTCCTGGACGCCGGAGACGATTCCGTCGACGAGGAAAGTTCGATTCCCAAAGTCGGCGAGGCGGCCACCAAGTTGTGCCGGCTGGCCTTTGAATTGGCCAACCAAAAGAACTTGAAAGACATCGCACAACTGGCGCTGGACGGCCTGTTCGAGGGCACATCGGTGGACGCCGGCGCCGTGCTCATGGTACCCGCCAAGCTGCCGCGGCCATTCGACGCCTCGGTGCTGGAAATTGCCTCGTGGAGAAGTGACATCCAGCCGACCTACCAGCACGTGTCGCAATTCTTATCGGAGACCGTGTTGCGAACGGGTGAAGCGGTATTGGCCCGCGACATTGCCGACGACAGCAAGCTGAGTATTCGCGACAGCCGCGGCGAAATTCAGGCTACCAGTGTCATTTGCGCGCCTGTTCGGGTCCGCGGCCGCACCATCGGCCTGGTGCATATCTATTCGACGGTTCCCGATCGGATGCTCGATCCCGACGACTTGGAATTCACGCTGGCTGTCGCCGAGAACGTCGCGCTGGCGATGAAAACCCGGCACCGCGAGCAGAAACTGGTCGAAGATCTTTCTTTGACGCGCAAGGAAATCGATCAGCTTCGTCAACAGTTGGGCGTGGAAAGTGAAATCGTTGGTGGCAGCGCCGCGATGCTAAACGTGCACCAACAAATCGCCAAGGCAGCGCCGAGCGGCGCAACGGTATTGGTTGTCGGAGAAAGTGGCGTGGGCAAAGAACTCGTGGCGCGGGCCGTGCATTTTTCCAGTGCCAGAAAGGGTGGTCCCTTCGTGTGTCTGAATTGCGCCGCTCTGTCCGAGTCGTTGCTGGAAAGCGAGCTGTTCGGTCACGAGCGCGGCGCATTTACCGGCGCGACGGAACGCAAGATCGGCAAGTTCGAGGCCGCCGACGGCGGAACCTTGATGCTGGATGAAATTGCTGAAATGAGCTCGTCCATTCAAGCCAAATTCCTCCGCGTGCTGGAAGGACATCCGTTTGAACGCGTGGGCGGCAGCAAAGCCATTTCGGTGAACGTCCGCGTGATCGCTGCCACCAATGTCAATCTGGAACGCAAAGTCAAAGAAGGCGGATTTCGCAAGGACCTCTATTTCCGGCTGAACGTCGTCAAGATCGAAGTGCCAGCGCTGCGCAAGCGACCGGAAGACATCGTCGACCTGTCCGAACACTTTCTGCAAAAGTTCAATCTGGCTACCGGTCGCAAAATAACCGGGTTCTCGCCAGAAGCCCTCGACAAAATGACCACCTATCGCTGGCCCGGAAACGTTCGTGAACTGAAAAATGCCATCGAACGGGCTGTCGTGCTTGCCCGCGGCAACGTGATCGAGGCGGACGAGGTGATTCTGTCCAGCCTGGCGACCGCCAGCGAATCACAAATGGATTTTATGGCTGGACAAAGCTTTCGCCCGGCCACGTTGTCGGACATGGAACGGCGGCACATCCTGGCGACGCTAAACGCCTTGAACTGGAACAAGAGTCGCTCGGCACAAGCCTTGGGTATCGAGCGGTCCACGCTGGACCGCAAGATCAAACGGTATGAATTGGAACGGCTCAGGCCGGGCGCTTAGGGCGTGGCGAGTCGCGTGTGGCGAGCATCAGGTGGCGACGATCCAGTAACGTGAAGGCAAGTGCTTTAATCGCTCACAGTTGCTCGGCCAAATCTGCCAAGTGTTCCAGAAGGCGATCGCTGGCATTTTCGATTTGGTCATCGATCTGGGCCGAAAGCGGTTCTGCTTCGCCAATCATCCGCAACCGCGCCAATTGATCCTGCACCAGCTTTTGATGTTTTTCGCCGCTTTCCAGAAGGAAGTGCGCCCACAGCCACGACTCCGCGTAGTCCATCTGGGTCATGTCGTGGGCATCAGCCAATGTTTCCAGCCGTTGCAGATTCGGCCGCCATTCGTCCTGTTTGACTTTGGTCGCCAGGTGAAAAATGTGTTGGCGGTTGAATCCGCGGCGTCCCCGCGGAACTTCGAAATATTCCGCCAGGCCTTCATCCAACCATAACGGAATCACCGGCACGACGGCGTGCAAATATCCGTGGGTAACCTCGTGCCGCAAATCCTCGCCCACACGCTCGCTCCAATGAGCGAACACCGTTAGATCCGTGTCGTTTTTAACGAAGAATGCCCGCCGCTCTGGAAACGTCGGATGATTGATCGTCAGGTACTCTTTATATCGATCGGCATCCTCAAAGATGTAGATGTTGATCGGCTCGTCAGACATCGGCAGCAACAACTTAGCGGATATGTCTCGTCGTCGAGCCGTCAGTTCATCAATCAGGCGATGCCGCCGTGGTAATTTGAAGTCACTGAAAATGCGCAGTTGTTCGCGGCTGAATTTGTCGTACGAGGGCAATTTGACTTGACGCTTGGCCAACGCGCAACCGGCTAGCGCAATCAAGCACAGGCAAACCGGCAAGCCAAGAACATTTCGCACTGAATGAATACCCGCGAGGCGAGCAAAAAGTGAATTGAGTCGGGCGATGGTAGCAAACTGGTCAACCGACCCGAACGGCAATAATCACAGCGTGCTAGCGGGTGGAATGACGGGAGGGCGAATGTTGGCAATGGTTTCAGCCAAACAGCCTGCCGCGATCTGCGAGCACGGTCCGAGCGACTTTGGTCGGTATGGATCACGCGGCTTGCTCAATCGCCTCGATCAACTTTTGAATATCCTCGGCCAGGGGCGCTTCGAGGGTCAGCGGCTGGTTAGTCAGAGGATGCTTGAACGAAATCGAGTGGGCGTGCAGGGCTTGGCGTTCAATCACGATCTCGCCGCCTTCGCGCCCGTCTCTGATCCACGATGTCGTTGCCTTCGATCGACCGCTGTATAGCCGGTCGGCGACAACGGGACTGCCGATATGCGCCAAGTGAATGCGGATTTGGTGGGTGCGACCGGTTTTGGGAAACACGTTGACAATGGCAAAGCGTCCCCACCGGGCCTTCACTTCATAAAACGTCGTGGCGGGCTTGCCGTGCGAATCCGATTTGCGTATTGCCATTTTTTCCCGTTGATAGGGGTGCACGCCGATAGGTTGGTCGATCAAATCCCGGTCGCGCTCGGGTGGTGGCGAGACCACGGCGAGATATTTTTTTTCGACGGACCGCTTCTCAAATTGCCGTGTCAGGCGCATGTGTGCTAGATCTGTTTTGGCAACGACGATCACGCCGCTCGTGTCACGGTCCAGTCGATGGACGATGCCCGGCCGGTGGCTTCCACCCACTGTGCTAAGTTGCTGAAAGTGATTGACCAGCGCGCCGGTCAATGTCCCAGCCCAGTGCCCTTTGGCCGGGTGAACCACCATGCCGGCGGGTTTATTTATCGCAATGATGGCATCGTCTTCAAAAATGACATCCAGCGGGATGTCTTCGGCCACCGGTTGATCAGGTTTCAATGTTTCAAGTTGTGACAAATTGGCAAATACGGTTTGGCTGGGCCGCAATTGATCAGACGATTTCGCCGGCTTTCCATCGACTGTGACAAAACCGTTGCGAATCAACAGATTGATTTTGGAGCGGCTGATGCCCAACGCATTTTCGGCAACAAACACATCCAACCGTTTGCCCAGATCATTCGCCGTGGTCACCAATTTCAAATCATGGATCGATGTCGAGGCATTCGAGGGCGAGCCGGAATGGGAGCGGTTGGGCATTAGGTTCATAAATCCTGGATTTTCGGTCATACCATTTCTCAGAGTGCTGAGAATCTGCTCACGTATGGCAAAATTCAATCGTACATTTAAACGTTGCCGGTGGGATGGACTTCACCGGCAACGTAAATGGCAGGGATGGCCAATGGCCTTGGAATTCCCATAAACCGCGTTGAACTGCCGAAAGTCATCGGTGGTGATCCTGTTCATTTGAAATGTGCCAATCCGCCAATAAGACATCTGAGAACAGTACCGTTTCGGCGGACAGCGCTTATAATAGGTCGTGGCGCGAGCGAGGCAATCGCGTCATTTCGCAACTGGCGGGGATGTTGCGGCAAGCCATCGACTCGAAGCGGGCGGGCAACGATTTGAACACAACGTTCAATCGGAAACCAGGTTATTGCAGCAATTGCAACTCCAACGTGGTCCATGTGCGCGCGTTCAATTCGCCGGTTGCCTATCGGCTGGATCGAATGTCATTTAGTCTGTTGGGCCTGTTGAACGTCGGCCCCTGGCGGTGCGTCGATTGCGGTTTTCGCCGACTTCTGGTGCGGCGGCCCCGGCAGTGGGCGCGAGTCATTGCCGAGGAATCAATGGCCAACGATGATCAAGCCATCTCCAATTTTCTGCGAACCGACAAATCGTTGGCCCATGCGGCGGCCAATTCGGAAAGATTTTCCGAAAAGTTTCGATTTGGCATCGTCGACAAATTGCTGGCCGGCACGACGACCATCAGCCAGTGCTGTTCGGATCTCCACGTCTCGGAACTGGAAATCCAAATGTGGATTCGCGATTTTCTCCAACATCAAGTTGAAAAAGCCGCCACCAATCCCGCTCAGCCGCCAACGGCAGCGCTCCCCGATGAGTCGGACCGAGCGAACCGGGGGCATGGCTTGACGCAGTTCGATGATCCAGGTTCGGGAATGGTCATTGAAAGTTCTGTTGTGCGCAAGTCAAAATGACCAGCGCGGATTGCATCGATTGAATGCATTGACCAATGACGGCTACGCGCCGTTGCCGGGCGGCTGGATTGGTTGTGAATCTCGATCAAGCAGTGTAATGTAAGATGATCGCGAAAAAATGATGTAGTATTCAGGAAACAATATTCCATGAAGTTCATTGAAATGACTGGAGACACGCTCGCCGACATTATTAATGACGGCGAACTTCATGAGGGCGATTTGGAAACGGCAGGCGTGCAAACCGAGACGATCGTCCGCGTCAATCAACACGGTGACATCGAAGTTCGCCGACCTCACAAATGGGACGTCATCGGCGGCTTGTTAGGCAACTTTGAAGAGCGAATCAAAAAAACCACCGGCTTCGATTGGGCTTGAATCGCATTTGGGAAATTGTTCTGGCTAGGGCGCGGTCGGTTCGCCGGCCCGGCCATCCCAGGCTCGCCAGCGGGGAATCCAGCGGGGAACATGCTGCTTGTAAACAAGATAATCCTCACCAAATCTTCGAAGCAATCCCGGTTCCTCGACCAGCGGAATGTAAACCGCGTTGACGATGACGAACAACGCGAACCAGCCCAGCAACCACCCGGATGCAAATGCCAGTGCCTCGCCCAACAAAACGCACATTACCCCGCTGATCATCGGATTTCGCACATATCGATAAACGCCCACGACGACCAGTCGGCGAGTCGGATCCCAAGGCGCCAACGTGCCGTCGCCCACCGTTGCCAGCAACCGCACGGTCAACACCAACATCACGCATCCGGCAATCATCAGGCCAATGCCGGCCATTTGCAACAGAACCATCAGCCACGGCCAATGACTTGCCAAATTCAATGAATCGCTGGCGGAAAAAAATATCAACGCCACCGGGATGACGACGATCGCCAGGAACGGCAACAGTAATGCGGCACGGACGTGTTTCCAAAGCTTCATGCGATCAATTCAATCATCGACCATCAGTGGCTGTCCACCGCGTGAATTGTAACTTGTCCGGGTGTGCTCGATGCACGGCGCGATAAAATAGCGCTGACTTTGAAAATGGCAGGCATTTTCTAGCAACGCGTCACCTTTAGCACGATCCGTCAAAATGAACTCGACACGAATCGGGCAGATTCTCCTGCAAGATGGAACGGTAACCTTTCCCGGTGTGTTTGATCCGTTGTCCGCCCTAATCGCCGAACAAGCCGGATTTCCGCTGGCATTTGTTTCCGGTTATTCGGTTGCCGCGACGATGCTCGGCGAGCCGGACATGGGCCTGTTGACTCAAACGGAAATGATCCACCGCGCGTCGCACATTTGCCGCCGCGTGACCATCCCCATCCTGGTAGACGCCGATACGGGTTATGGCAATCCGCTCAACGTGTACCGCACGGTTCAGGAGTTGATCCAAGCCGGCGCGGCGGGCTGTTTTCTCGAAGACCAAGTGTGGCCCAAACGGTGCGGGCACATGCAAGGCAAACAAGTGATTCCCGTAAATGACTTTGTGCAAAAAATTCGCGCTGCCGTCGACGCCAAATCAGGTCGAGATTTTTTCATCGTGGCGCGGACCGATGCCTTGGCGATTAACGGCATGGATGCGGCGATCGAGCGGGTGAGCGCAGCGCGGGAAGCCGGTGCGGATGCCAGTTTCGTGGAGGCCCCCAGTTCACTTCAACAGCTGGCCGAAATCGGCAGCCGCTCTCCACGCCCCAACGTCGCTAATATGATTGAAGGCGGCCGCACGCCCTTGTTGACCAAGGAGCAGCTGAAAGAATTGGGCTTTGACCTCGTGCTCTATCCGCTGGCTGGATTGTTTGGGGCGACCCGCGCGATCCAAGACATCTATCGGGAACTCAAGTCGTCCGGGACGACGTCGGGCCACGACCATCAGCTGGTTTCATTTTCGGAATTCAATCAACTGATCGGAGCCGACATGCGAAACGATCTAGCTGAGCGGTTTGAGTCGGCGGTTGGTGGCCCAGCGAGCACGTGAAGTTGCCATTGGTGTTCACCGCTGGGATTTCGTTGGCCAGGCGGCGTCGACTAACTGCCGAAAATAGTCTCGTCGAATTCCAACAGCTCTTCGATCCAAATCCGAATATCGTTTTCGTATTCGCTGGCCATATCGTACTTAATGAGCTGCCGATGAAATGCCGCCGCGCCTTCTTCCAGCAATGTCGCCGCCTCGGCACTGGGAAAACGGCGAGCGGGATCCGGAGCGATCAAGCCTCGACAGAATGACATCAGCAATTCGTTACGCGTTACCTCTTCTGGCAACCACTCATGTAATCGATGAATAATCTGCCGCTTGGCGGCCATCAGTTCGGACAGCTTTGTGCTGCCGCTGAACAAGGGTTGTCCCGACAACAGTTCGACCAGCACATAACCGAGGCTGGCT
>JBFILF010000124.1:0-12296 GCA_041599835.1 Pirellulaceae bacterium | reverse complement strand
CGCACGCTCACGAAGACGGGTCCACGCGCCGATCCTCCACCAAAGTTTTCAAGCCCGCTAAAACCTAAGGGGGCCATGGGACAGATTGTACATCAAACCACGCGAAACGGCAGAGTTTCCGCACCGACCCTCTAGCGCATCTGTGGCCGCAAAGTGATCAACGATTGAAGCACATATGCTTATGAATTATGTTCATCATTTATCGGCAACACATTAAACAACAGCGGGACGAATTCCATGAACCGACTAGCCATCGCCATTTTTGTTTCATTTAGCTGGTTTCTGTGCGGACCGTTGGCCGCGGAACAACCTGTCAAAGTTTTTGTGCTGGCCGGCCAATCGAATATGGTAGGTCACGCGCGCGTTTCGCTGTTGGAGCACCAAATCACCGATCCGGCGACGAGGGAGATCTTCGCCCATTTGCACGACAATGGCGAATTTGTGGTGCGCGATGACGTGTTCATCAAATTTCTTGATCGGTATGGCAAATTGACCGTCGGTTTCGGTGCCCGCGACAAAATTGGGCCCGAGCTGGAATTTGGCCACACCGTCGGCGATCATTACGACGAACCCGTGCTGTTGATTAAATCCGCATGGGGCGGCAAAAGCCTGTACCGCGATTTTCGACCGCCCAGTGCCGGCGAGGCCGACGAGTCAATCATTGGTCAACAACTGGAAAATCTTCGCAAAAAAAATCCGGACGCGACGATGGATGAGGTCATGCAAACTTACGGCGTCAATTTTCGAGCGATGATTGACGACATCCAGCAAACGCTCGACAACATCGCCGAATATGTTCCCGATTACAACAATCGCGGATATGAACTGGCTGGGTTTGTCTGGTTCCAAGGCTGGAACGACATGATCAACGACGAATTCACCGCGGCGTACACGGACAATATGGCCCATTTCATTCGGGATGTACGCCGTCAACTCAAATCGCCCGAATTGCCGTTTGTCGTTGGAGTGTTGGGTGTGGGCGGCACCGCCGAAGAGCGGCCCAGTCCCAAGAAGGATCAGTTCAAGCAGGCTCAAGCGGCTGTTGGCGAGATGGACGAATTCCGCGGCAATGTCACCATTGTCCACACCGACCAGTATTGGGATATGGAAGCCGACGCGGTGTTCAAAAAGGGTTGGCGCGAAAACTTTGAAGCTTGGGAAAAAGTTGGATCTGACCGGCCCTATCATTATTTGGGCAGCGTCAAATGTTACAGTCGCATTGGCAGAGCCTTTGCAGAGTCACTGATCGCAATGGACGATCAATGACCATAGCCTGGGGGCAGCTGCCGCGCTGCCTCTGGATGAAAATTTGGGCAACGGCGACGGCAACGGCTGTCGCTGTTTTGCCGTCGCTCGTTGCTCGTTGCCCCTACGCCATTCGCAATCTGCCTGTGCCTTTCAATTGCTGTCTTGGTTTTTGCAAAAGCACGAGCGATCGATCGTGATGTCGGTCCGTTTGGCCGCCTTGTCAATCTGGCGGCGAATTTCCACGGCCTCATCCGCGCGATCGAGTTGCTCTAGGCAATCCGCCAATCCGGTTAGCGCCCAGATGTTATTGGGATGACGCTTGAGGTCCAAACGATAAACCGTTTCGGCGTCCGCGAACCGTTTCTGCTCCAGCAACAGGGCGCCGAGGGCGTGCCGAGCCGGTTGCATCCAGCCCCATGGCTCGTCGTAGTTCAGGGCATCGTCGCGCCGAACCGCTTCGCGCAAGTGCTCGAATGCGACCTCGTAGTTTCCTTTTCGATACTGGATTTCGCCCTCGATCATCGAATCGGCCACGGCCAGAATATCGCGCGACGTGTTTTGGAACAAAGTGCTGGTTTCGGGGACCGTCTCGAACTCACGGCGAAACGCCGCCTGTTCCTGTTCGGCCTGCACGATTCGGCCGGTGGCAGCGTAGGCAACCGCGCGGGCGTAATGCCACATCGACCGTGTCACGGGCAAATAATCCGCCGGTTCGGGTTCCGACAAAATGTCTTCCCAGCGGCCGAAACGGATCAGCACGTGCAGCGGCATTGGCATGAACGCGTCCAGCATGTCGACTTGTTCTTTCAACATGTCTTCTGGAACTTGATTAACGAGTTGCCGCGCCGTTTCCAGCGCCAATTCACTGTGACCCTCAAACATCGCGCCGTATACCAGGAAATGGTAGTTGTGGATTCGATAAATCGAGTAAAAGTTGTAGGGTCCATGGCGGCGCACGTATTCGGCGTCCAATTCAATCGCCTTTTGATTGTCGCGGACCACCCGCTCGTAGTCGCCGACGCGCACATCGATATGTGTGGGCATGTGAACGAGGTGTCCGGACCCGGGCATCGCATTGCGCAACTGATTGGCCGCCGGCAAAGCTTTTTCCGGATGCGGCGACGCTTCCATGGCGTGGATGTAGTAATGGCACAATGCCGGGTGGTCCGGCCAGCGTTCCAGTCCCGATTCCAGGATCTCTACGATTTCGGGCGTCTCTGGCGCTGCTTTTCCGTCGGGACTCCAGAATTGCCAGGGTCTGAGAATCATCAGTGACTCGGCGAACAACGAAGTCACCATCGGATTGTCGGGATGCTTTTCATGAATCTCGCGCATGGCATCGGCATAAGCTTCGTTCAACGGTTGGCGATCTTCGGGGACGGGCATCACGTGCCGCTTCGCCAGCGCTTCGATCAATTGCCGCTCCACCGGTGTTGCTCGATGGGAATGCAACTCCGCCAAACGCAAGGCGAAACCGGCCTGGGCCAGATGATGCGGCGCAATTTCCGTGTTGTTGATGTAGGGCCCCCACGCATAGGCAATGCCCCAATACGCCATGGGCATGGTCGCATCATGTTTCAGCGCCTGCTCGAAGCAACGAACGGCTTCTTCATGATTGAAGCCGTAACACATCGCCAATCCCCGGTCGAACCACAATTGGGCTTCCGCCAATTCGGTCGATACCGGTTGGTGAAAATCACCGATATCGTAGTAATCGTCCATGGTCAGTTGAACCTTTTGCCCAGCGGGTGTGGCCGCCAAATCCGTGGTTGTGACTTGCACGACGGCCACGTGACTGAAACCTAACACAAAAACTGCGATGGCCAGGAAAGTAAGAAGTGCCGCTCTCATCGTTCGCTCCTTTGTAAAACGAAAAGCCTAAACTGCGCGCCAGCGCAAGATCGCTGCCCACGACAAAGGCTCGCCGAAATCGAATAGATATGCGTTTCCCGATAGCTCGCCGATTGCGATTACCCTTCTCTAACTGCGCCGACGTGAATCATGAACAAATAAAAATTGCGGATCGTTCCGGTTTTTTGATTTTTGTTCGACCACAATTAAACTGCTACGCAGCACGGTAATTTTGTGCTGTCGAGGCCGATATCGGTAAGCTGCGAAATCCTGTTCCGACCGTGGGTCAAGTTCCCAGGTCTCGTGGGATATTCCACCTTTACTCGCGCCTAGGCCGTCATGGGTCGCAGCTCAGTGGGGTTTGGCCTAACATAAAACCGGTCTGGACCGCGCCGCGGCTAGCCGCTGCCATCGGAAGAATGTGGATGAGTCACCAAAAACCAACATCGCCGCCAAGCGTGATGCAAGTTTGTCGAAGGGCAAACTCCCATTTGGCAATGATGGCATGGATATTGCTTTCGGCGTGCCAATTCTGCCTCCCCGGTTTCAGCCAGGATGCCGCGTCACAGGGCGATCTTGATCCAGAAACGATCGGCAAACTGATTTTGCAGTTGCACGCCGAAAAGTCTCGGGAACGTCAACGGGCAAAGCGACAATTGGTCGAGGCCGGCGCCGCGGCGATTAAGCCATTGGTGGAGGCCATTCAAGTCGACGATCGCGATCGACAGATGCGTGAAATGGCGGTGTTGGCCGTGTTGGCGATCAGCCGGGACAAGGACATTGCGGATCAGGCGCGGGAGTCCATGCGCGAGCTGACGAGAACTGACAACTCGACGGTGGCCGGACTGGCCATCACCACTTTGCGCCGACTGGGAAGCAGTATGGAGCAGTCGGCAATTCGGGAATTGACGGAGTTGGGCGCTCGATTTGACGGCGGCACCAATGCAACATCCAACCGGAACGAGAAGCGATATTACACGGTGATTTTCGGCCGGGATTTTAAGGGCCAGGCCAGTGATCTTAGCCTGCTGTTGTGGATAGAAAACCCAACGAATATCACCGTGATCGGACCAAAATTTAACGACCAGGTGATTGAGGCCGTGGCGCAACATCCGACGATCAGCTATTTGCGTTTCCAGGACGCGTCGTTAACCGACGACGGTCTTAAGCCGCTGTTGCAGATGTCGAGACTGGGCACGCTGGAGTTTTTGTACTGCGATATCGGTGACGAAAGTTTGGCGACCCTAAGCCAACTGCGAAACATGCGAATCATCCGGTTGTATGGGACTGAGGTCACCGAACAAGCCGCCGACGAGATGCGCGACGCCGTCTCGTTTTGGGTGGATTACCATTACGGGGCATTCATGGGAGTGAATTTCGACCGGAACAATGATGAGCTGATCATCACACGGGTCGTGCCCGGCAGCGGCGCCGAACAGGCGGGAATTCGCAGTGGCGATGTGCTTGTCCAGTTTGAGGACAAGCAAATCAAACGGCCGCGGGATTTCAACGGCACCATCTCTCGGAACAGGCCAGGCGACGAGGTGACCGTAGTGATCCGACGCGACGGGGTACTGGAAACGAAGACCGTAACATTGGGAAAATTCCCGGACCGATATTAGGCGAGCGGAGTTTCGGTTTCACAACGGATTTGAAATTTATAATTTGTGTTTTCAATTTACAGCTTCCCGTGTTTGCCTTTTGACGTTCAACACCGCTGGAGCTTCGTCGCATTTTTCCGTATGTAATTACGCTTTGGATTTTCTTTTCACCTGCCGGTACTGATGTGAACCGGTGAACGGCCACGACGCGATTTGATGCACCAGAACGCTCATCAACACGCAGCCAGGGATTTCGGTCGAGCGTTTGGAATTGGCGTCGCGCTGAATTTGATTTATGTGGTGGTGGAATTGGCGTGGGGGCTGAGTGTCGGATCGCTGTCACTGATTGCTGACGCCGGTCACAATTTCAGCGATATACTCGGGCTGTTGATCGCCTGGTTGGCGTACCGATTGGCCAAAGTAAAACCGACGCGCCGATACACATACGGATTGCGAAGCGCGACCATTTGGGCGTCGTTGACCAACGCCATGCTGCTGTTGATCGCCGTCGGTGCCATTTCCTGGGAGGCGGTGCGGAGGTTAAGTCAACCAGTGGAAACCGCCGGAATGACGATCGTGTGGGTGGCCGCGATCGGCGTGTTGATCAATACGCTGACGGCGATGTTGTTTTACCAAGGCCGCGCGCATGATTTGAACATCAAAGGGGCTTACCTGCACATGGCGGCGGACGCCGCCGTTTCGTTGGGCGTCGTCGTGGCTGGATTTGGCATTCTGGCCACCGGTTGGTTATGGATTGATCCCGCTGTGAGCTTGTTGATCGCCGTCGTGATTTTCGTCGGAACTTGGGGCTTGTTGCGCGACTCGGTGCGCCTGGCCGTGCATGGCGTTCCCAAAGACATTGACATGTCGGAAATCGAGCGCGAATTGCTGGAGCTGCCCGGAGTCACCGCCATTCACGATTTGCACGTCTGGGCTTTGAGCACTACGGAAACGGCGATAACCGTACACCTGGTGAAACCGCAATCCGGCGATGACGATGCACTGTTGTCTCGTGCGGCCACCATGCTGCGGCGCCAGTTTGGCATCGCCCACTCGACCATTCAAATCGAGCGCGACCCGGGAATTGCCGATTGCCGCCAGGTATCCGAAACTGACGTTTGACGGTTCTATTAGTGGTGGCGACTTGCCGCCGAACCGTTGTGCTGCCACGATCAAAACTGTTTTTTCGGTTTAATTCGCGGCACGAATCGCCGTTTCGCGGGCAAAACAAAGTTGCGGCGCGTTGTGCGCGTCGGCTGATAGGTTGACAATTGTTGCCTGAAACCGTTGTTCCCAGTTTGTGCTTAGGAGTCTTGTGGTGGCCAGAATCCTTGCGGCGACACCGGTTAATTCGTTGGTTGCGTCGGTTGCATTTGCGTTTGCCAGCTTTTGTCTGAACCAGCCGTGTCCTGACTCTGGGGCGAGCAGCTGGCAAGAACCCGAAGATGCAAAGTTTGAACTGCAGTTGCAATTCCAAGTTGAAACGGCCGCTGGCAGTGGCCAACACCATACGCGGGCGCGCGCGGAGTCCTGGGACGCGTCGCGGACGGCGGTGATCGTTTGCGACATGTGGGATTTGCATCATTGTCTGAACGCGGTGCGGCGCGTCGAGCAGTTTGCGCCGCGACTTGAACAGGTGCTAAAACACGCCCGCGATCGTGGTGCAACGATCATCCATGCACCCAGCAGTTGTATGGAGGCCTATACCGATCACCCGGCCCGGAACCGTGCACAGCAACTGCCGACCGCCGCGAATCTGCCACAAGACATTGACAGTTGGTGCAATCAAATTCCGTCCGAAGAACAAGCTGTATATCCGCTCGATCAATCTGATGGCGGTGAAGATGACGATCCGCGAGAACACGCCGAATGGGCCGCCAAATTGGAATCGATGGGCCGCAATCCGCGTCAGCCCTGGCAGCGGCAAACCAAGCTAATCTCGATTGACGCCCAACGCGACTTTATTAGCGATCGCGGCAGCGAAGTCTGGAATATCCTTGAATCTCGCGACATCGACAACGTGATTCTCACCGGCGTGCATACAAATATGTGCGTGCTGGGACGTCCATTCGGGTTGCGACAGATGGCACGTAACGGAAAAAACGTGGTGTTGATGCGCGACATGACCGACACGATGTACAACCCCGCGATGTGGCCGTACGTCAACCATTTCACAGGCACCGACTTAATCGTTTCGCACATTGAGCGCCACGTCTGTCCGACGATCACGAGCGATCAGCTGATTGGCGGCCGACCGTTTCGTTTTCCGGGCGATGATCGACCGCGGATCTTGATCGCGGTGGCGGAACGCGAGTATGAGACCAGTCGCACGCTGCCCGATTTCGCCGGCCAGTTTCTGGGAAAGGATTTTCAAGTCGATCTGGTGTTCGGCGATGAAAGCGATCGCAATCAAATACCGGGTTTGGAGCGATTGGACCAGGCAGATATCGCATTGTTCAGCATTCGTCGACGAGCGCTACCGCCACGTCAACTGGACGCAGTGCGGCGGTTTGTCGGCAGCGGCAAACCGGTCGTCGGCATCCGCACGACGAGCCACGCGTTTTCGTTGCGTGATGATCAGGTGCCGGCGGGCCTGCAGGTATTTCCGGAATTTGATCACGAGGTGTTCGGGGGCAATTACACCGGTCACTACGGAAACCAGCTCACCGCGACCATCACGGCCGTTGCAGCGCGGCGCGATCACGTGCTGTTGCAAAACGTGACGCCTGAAACATTCACGGCAGGAGGCTCGTTGTACAAGACCTCGCCGGTTGCCCAATCGGCAACCATCTTGTTGCAGGGAAAGGTTCACGATCAGGCCGCCGAACCCGTCGCTTGGACGTTTCAACGCGACGATGGCGGGCGATCCTTTTACACGTCGCTCGGTCATCCCAAAGATTTCGAGAATCCGGCTTTTCAACAATTGTTGTTGAACGGTATTTACTGGGCGAGCGAACGGAAATTGCCAGACGATTTCGCAAAACCCCGTCCCGCAAAGCAGCAAGAGGACGGCGAGGACAAACTGATTCCGCAAGATCAGCTGAAACCCAGTGAGAACGTATCGTCGTTAAAGATTCCCGATGACCTGGAACTCGACCTGGTTCTTCAAGATCCGCAAATCGCCAATCCGCTGTATCTGAACTTTGACGAGCGCGGTCAATTGTGGCTGGTGCAGTACCGACAATATCCTTGGCCAGCGGGCCTCAAACTGATCAGCCGTGATAATGTGTGGCGAAACATCTACGATCCACCTTATCCACCGCCGCCACCTCACGCGGACGGGTCACCATTTCGAGGTCAGGATCGAATAACCGTTCACTCCGATACCGACGGCGACGGACATTTCGATCAGCACAAGATTTTTCTGCAAGGGCTCAACCTGGCCACCGCAGCGCTCAAGGGCCGGGGTGGCGTATTCGTCATGAACCCCCCGTACTTGTTGTTCTATCGCGATTCCGACGGCGACGATGTTGCGGACACCCAGACGCCTCAAATCTTATTGTCCGGTTTTGGCATTGAAGACACGCATTCGATCGCCAACAACTTGCGATGGGGGCCGGACGGCTGGATCTACGGTACGCACGGCAGCACCGTCAGCGCCGCCGTCCGCCATCATGATCCGGATGGTGAGCCCATCGAGCAAATGCCAGCAATCACGTCGATGGGGCAAAACATCTGGCGTTACCATCCTGAATGGCGGCGGTACGAGATCTTTGCTGAAGGCGGTGGCAATGCCTTCGGCGTCGAATTTGATTCGTTGGGCCATGTCTATTCCGGACATAACGGTGGAGATACACGGGGCTTTCATTATGTCCAAGGTGGATATTATCTGAAGAATTTTGGCAAGCACGGATCGCTGTCGAATCCGTTTGCATTTGGATACTACGACGCGATGAAACACCCGCGGGTCGAGCGATTTACCCACACGTTTGAAATCTATCAGGCAGCCGATTTGCCTGAACGATACGAGGGAAAATTATTTGGCGTGTCGCCCAATGAGCATTACGTCGTGGCCAGCCGAATTTGGCCGCTTGGATCGTCTCGTCAGACGCGGGACATTGGCCAGGTCGTGGTTCCCTCGGGTAACAAACAAGCCGACTGGTTCACGCCCGTTGACATTCAAACCGGTCCCGACGGGGCGTTGTACATCGCTGATTGGTATTCCCGCCAAACCAATCACTATCACAGTCACGAAGGCGAAACCGACCCGGAACTCGGTCGCGTTTATCGGCTGCGAGACAAACGGCGCCAGCCGGGTGGGGGCCCTTTCGACTTGAACGGCGTCTCCAGTCAGCAATTGGTGGAGGACTATCTGCGTCATCCTAACCGTTGGTATCGCGAAACCGCCTTGAGATTACTCGGCGACCGGCGGGATGTTTCCGTCGTCGAACGTTTGTTCGAGATGGCTGTCGACGACAAGGAACCTTTTGCCCTGGAATCCGTTTGGGCCCTTAATCTATGCGGCGGCTTGGATGATACGACGGCCAGCCACTTGTTGCGTCACCGTAATCCGGACGTGAGACGGTGGACAGTACGTTTGCTGGGCGATCGTGGCAGCACCACGGCCGCTGTGCAAGATTTATTGGTTCAACTCGCCGCGTCCGAACCCGTCGTCGATGTCCGATTGCAACTGGCCTGCTCCAGCCGCCGCTGGCCGGTGGCCCAAGCCCTGCCGATCGTTGGTGAGTTGCTGAATCATGATGCGGATGCTGACGACGTGTTTGTGCCAAAAATGATTTGGTGGGCCATTGAGAAACACGCGGACCATCAGGAATCTGTCCTGAGTTGGATGTCCAATTACCGCCATTGGGAGTTGCCATTAGCCCGCGCGGCAAATATTGCTGAAAACCTAATGCGGCGGTACGCCATGAGTGGATCGCAAGACGATTTGTTGGCCTGCGCGCGACTTTTGGAACTGGCACGAAATCCGCAACACAAACAACGGTTGTTGGGAGGGCTAAGCCAGGCATTTGCCGGTCGCAGCCTGCCTGCTTTGCCCGACCGACTGGTAGCGGAGCTGGCGGATTTGGAGGGCCGCTACCAAGTGGTGCTCGGCGTTCGCCGCGGCGATCGTCGAGCCATCCGCAGCGCCATGTCGGTGATCATGGACGCCAGTGCGCCGCTGACGGACCGTCTGGAGTTCATCCGTGTTCTTGGTGAGGTGCAAGCCAGTCCCGAGGAATGCCCGGGCGCTTTGATTCAATTGCTCGATGAAACAGACAATCAACCGGTGATTTCTGCGGCATTGGCATCACTGCAACGATTCGGCCAGGAACAAATTGGTCGCGAAATTGTTCGCCAGTACGAGAACTTTGCAGAATCGGATCAACACACGGCGCAATCCGTGTTGGCCAGCCGACCCGCCTGGTCGCTAGTGCTCATGCAAGCCGTAGAGGCGGGTGCGATTCCGGCAGATTCACTGGAACCGGATGCGGTGGCGCGAATGCGATGGCACGTTGATGCGGAATTGAGAGCACTCGTTGATCGTTTTTTTCCGCAGTCGACGCAGACGCACGAACAAGTGCAACAACAAATCCAACTGGCCCATCAAATCATTCTTTCCGGCCACGGGCAACCGCTCAAAGGGCGCGAACTATTTTTTGGGCAATTAAGCTGCGGCAAATGTCATCGGATGTTCGAACAGGGAGGCGACATTGGACCGGATTTGACGTCGTTCAACCGGGGGAATGTGCCGGCCATGTTGCTGTCGATTATTCATCCCAGCGCCGAAATTCGCGAGGGCTATGAGAGTCTTACGGTCGTCACCTTGGACGGCCAAGTGATTAACGGGTTTGTCGTGGACGAGAATGATTTGGTGGTGATCCTCCGCAGCGCCGATGGTCAAGACCATCGAATTGCCCGCGACGACATTGACGAATTACAACCAAGCCGTCTGTCGCTGATGCCGCGCGGCGCATTGGAGCAACTGAGCGATGACGAGTTGCGCGATCTATTTGCATTTATGACCAGCACCACGCCTCCCAAATAATCGAGCGGAATCATTACGGCGAATGAATTCGGGCAACAAGGGGAGGCAGTTGCAAAAAGGAGCCCAAAATGATGACGAAGTTCGCGATGGTATGGATTCCAGTTTTGGTGATGGCCGCCCATTCGGTTGCGCAGGCGCAGCCCGTTGATTCGCGTCGCGTCGAATCATCAACAACTATGGCCGACGCGTTGCCTGGCACTTCCAAGTTGACGTTGACTGGGGATATCGCATCGCAGTTAGTTGACGGAGTCGATCGATTTTTACTGGACCAACTTGCCGGGTCCGTTGCGAAACGCGCTCGCCACTGGAACCGGGATTTTTCGTCAGCGGCGGCCTACCAGGCGTCGGTGGAAAAAAACCGCGTCGAACTGGCGCGCATCCTCGGCGTCGTTGACCAGCGACCCGACGACACCGAACCGAATTTTGTGGCTCAGCCATCGCGGCCACCGATTGTCGGTGGGGGTGCGGGATTCGACGCCTACGCGGTCACGTGGCCGGCATTTGGCGAGGTGGAAGCAGCCGGTTTGTTGCTGGAACCGAAAACTGGATCCGCCGTCGCCAATGTGGTTGCGATTCCCGATTGCCAACAACTGCCGGAACATATTGTCGGGCTGGTGCCGGGGACTCCGCCCGAAGCTCAATACGCCCGGCGGTTGGCGGAGAGCGGCTGCCGCGTGTTGGTTCCATTGTTGATTAATCGTGAGGAGAAGCTTGCCAACTTGACCAACCGCGAATGGTTGTATCGGAGTGCGTTTGAAATGGGCCGCGGTTTGGTCGGTTATGAAGTGCAACAAGTCCTGGCGGCCGTCGACTGGTTTGCTGGCGAAAAATTGGAACCAAGCAAAATTGGCGTTATGGGGTGGGGCGAGGGCGCCATGATCGCTTTGTATGCGGCCGCCTTGGATCCGCGCATCGATGCAGCGCTCGTAAGCGGCTATTTTCAATCAAGGCAGAAAATCTGGCAAGAACCGCTCGATCGGAATGTGTTTGGACTGCTGGACAAATTTGGCGACGCGGAATTGGCCAGCCTCGTTGCACCTCGGAAACTAATTATCGAAGCCTGTCGCGGTCCCGAATTGACGTTGCCGGGCGGCCGTGGTGCGCCGGCGAAACTGGATTCTCCCTCACTCGCTGATGTGCGGAGAGAATTTCAGCGGGCCGAGCAACTCATTCGTGAATTGCCGGAACCTTTGCCGTTGGAACTCGTCGTCAGTGGCGAGGGGCAAGGCCACTGCGGATCAGAGGTGGCGCTAAAGAAATTGTTGGATGAACTTAATGTTCAAAACGGATTGGCCGCGTTGGGTGAACCACCGGTTTATCTGAAAAACTCATTGAGTCGCAACGAAGACGTCAACGAAGACTTAATAGCGCGACAGCAGGCGCAAATAAACCAGCTTGACCGCCACACCCAGCAACTGCTACGCCGCAGTCATTATGTGCGGCAAGAAAACACCGTCAGCCGCTTTAATTTCAAGTCCATCAAGGATTATCGCGAATCCGCCGATCGTGTGCGGCGCGAATTCTACGAAGAGGTAATCGGCCGGTTTGACCAAGAGCTACTTCCGGCAAATCCGCGCACGCGGCGGCTTGCTGACGCCAACGGGTGG
>JBFILF010000123.1:0-12306 GCA_041599835.1 Pirellulaceae bacterium | reverse complement strand
GGCGGAAAATCGGTTTATGCGTAGCGTGATTGAGGAGGGTCATGTGGGCACGGGCCTGCAGATTCGCAGCGGGGACCTCAACGGCGACGGGCGAACCGATCTGGCGGTCGCTGGCAAAAGCGGCACGTATGTTCTGTTGAACTTGCCACGCATTAGCCGTGATCGATAGGAATCCGCTTGATACCCTCGGCAGTGGCCCGCCAGCGCGCCGGACTGCGCATCATCTGTGTCCAGCAACGGGCGGTGGACAAGTCACGTGATCCAGAAAATCGGCACTGGTCCGGGCACATTTTAAGGACTCGCTCCAGTTCGGCAGGGATATTTGCTGAATTCCGGCAACCACCGAATTACATTGGAGGAAAGAAACGTACGCTGCCTGGCAGGGTCGCCATGCCGCCTACATGCCTGAGTATGAAGCCGCACTCCGAAGACCGCACCAAGCATGCAGCGTCGAGTCGTGATCACCGGTATTGGCTGCGTTACGCCATTGGGTTGTGAGGTTGCCCGAGTCTGGGACAACTTGCTCAACGGTCGTTCCGGTGTCGTGAACATCTCGCTGTTTGATGCCAGCCGGTTTCCGATTCGCATTGCGGCCGAAGTGCGCGACTGGCAAGCGAACGAATCGACCGCCGGTTCGCTAGCCGCGCGGTTGCCGCGCCAGTCACAGTTTGCCGTTTCTGCCGGCGTACAGGCGTGGCACAGCGCGGGATTGAGCGAGGGCAGCGTCGAGCCGTCTCGAGCCGGCATCTCCTTGGGCTGCGGAGAAATCTTTCCAGACTTCCATGCGTTGCTGCAGTCGGCCAGCATGGCTGCGGCCACGGAGGAACTGGACCTGGACGAGTTTCTCAATCAGTACCGGAGTCAGTCGCCCGAGCGCGATGACATGACGCTGGAACCGGGCGCCCCGCTGGGAATCCTGGCTGGGCAACTCGGCATTCAGGGCTGGACCAAAAACTATACCACCGCTTGCGCGTCCAGCAGCATTGCGCTTGGCGAAGCACTCGAGGCCATTCGCCGCAACGACTTGGATGTGATGCTGGCGGGCGGCGCGCATAGCATGGTACATCCGCTGGGCGTGATGGGGTTTCATCGCCTGTCGGTGTTAAGTTGCCAAAACGGCAATCCTGCCGAAGCTTACCGACCCTTCGACAAAATGCGGGACGGGTTTGTAATAGGCGAAGGCTGCGTGATTTTTGTGCTTGAGGAATTAGAACATGCGTTACGCCGCGACGCGGCAATCTGGGCTGAGTTGATCGGTTACGGTTCGACACACGATGCCTATCGGGTAACCGACGTGCAACCGCAAGGCCGCGGCGCCGCGCTTTCGATCAAAAACGCCCTGGCGGATGCACGGATCAACCCCGACCAGATTGGTTATATCAATGCCCATGGCTCCGGCACGCAGACGAACGATGCGGCCGAGACGCGCGCCATCAAGTCGGCATTGGGTCCCGCCGCGTATCATATCCCGATTTCCAGCACGAAAAGCATGACGGGGCATTTGACCACTGCCTGCGGGGCGATCGAAACGCTGAGCTGCGTGCTGTCCGTTCGCGACGGCATCGCACCGCCGACGATCAATTACGAACATCCCGACCCCGTCTGCGACCTGGATTACCTGCCCAACCAGGCCAGAGAAATCACCAGCCGCATCGCGGTGAACAACAATTTTGGCTTCGGCGGCAACAACGTCGCACTGGTCGTCTCCCAATACAACGGCAGTTGAACAACAAAGATTCGACTTGTCGCCGCGACTGCGTTATGTTGGTGGATTCCACCAGCGATCCAGGCATTGCTGTCTTGTGGCAATCGTTGAAATTTTAACTATTCATGACTTCAGTCAAAGCATAGAGATCAATCATGAACAAGAATTGTGGTTTGGTGTCCTGGCTGAGCGGCGGCTTGGCGGTTTTGTTTTCATTCGCAGTATGGGGCGGTTCGGATTGCCTCGGTCAAGATCCTGACAACACCCGATTGCTGGCCGAGCCGGCCGTGAGTCAGTCGCACATCGCATTTGTATACGATCGCGATTTGTGGCTGGCCGACATCGATGGTTCAAATCCCCATCGATTGACCTCGCATGAGGGGACCGAATCGTCCCCGCGGTTTTCGCCGGATGGCCAATCGATTGCGTTCAGCGCGCAGTACGACGGAAACGTCGACGTATACGTGATGCCCATCACTGGAGGCGCGCCCCAGCGGTTGACGTATCATCCGGCACTTGACCAGGTGGAGGGTTTCACGCCAGACGGCACGTCGGTTTTGTTTTCGTCCACCCGCGACGTGTTCACGCGGCGATTCCGCAAACTGTTTACCGTGCCGCTGCACGGCGGGTTTCCCACTCAATTGCCGATTCCCAACGGCCTTCGCGCTTCCTATTCACCGGATGGCCAGCGGATCGCCTACATTCCGATTGGCGAACGATTTTTTCAGTGGAAAAATTATCGTGGCGGCACCGCGTCCCGCGTGTGGATTTACAACACCAACGACCACCGCGTTCAAATGATTCCACAGCCCGAGGGACGCTGTAACGATACCGATCCCGTGTTTGTGGGCGACACTGTTTACTTTCGGTCTGATCGCAACGGCGAATTCAATTTGTTCTCGTTCGATCCTGCCACGGAAGAAGTCCAGCAACTGACCGAGTTCGACGAATTTCCTGTCAATCGTCTCACCGAGTCGGCGGACCAGATCATTTTTGAACAGGCCGGCTACCTGCATTTGTTCAACCCGCAACAACAGGCGGTGACACAAATCGCCGTGGGGATCACTACCGACCAGACCGAAACTCGTTCGCGCTTTGTGTCGGGCAACGACTGGATTCGCAACGCCGACATTTCTCCCAGCGGCAAACGGGCCGTGTTCGAATACCGGGGCGAGATTGTCACGGTGCCGGCGAAAAAGGGGGACGTCCGCAACCTCACGGCATCGACCGGCGTACACGAACGGGCACCGGCCTGGTCGCCTGACGGATCGAAGATCGCCTATTTTTCGGATCACGGCGGCGAATATCAGCTGCACATCGCGCCGCAAAACGGCAAAGGTGATATCAAACAATACGCGGTGGAGGGTGCCGGGTTTTACGAAGATCCCCGGTGGTCGCCGGACGGCAAGAAGATTAGCTACGTCGACAATTCGTGGAGCCTGTACCTGTTCGTCGTCGAATCGGGCGCCTCTACCAAAATTTGCAGTGAACCCAAATATGGCCCGTCCGGCGCACGCGGTTTGCATCATGATTGGTCCCACGACTCACGGTGGATCACTTACACCGTCAACACCGACGCGCTGATCGGACAAGCTTTCGTTTACAACGTCGAGGAAGACAAGTCCTATCCGATCACGGATGGATTGAGCGAAGTCAGCCAACCATGTTTTGACGCGAGCGGCAAATACATCTATTTCCTGGCGTCCACCGACGCCGGTCCGGTCAAGCACTGGTTTGCCATGAGCAACGCCGACATGGAATTGTCGAATCAGATTTACCTGGCGGTGCTGCGCGATGACGAGGAGAATCCGATCGCTCCCGAAAATGACGAGGAGGAAGGGACTGAAAAATCCAAAGACGATAAAAAGGAATCTGGCGACAAGGACGATGGCGATTCGGGCAAAGCATCTGAGTCTGACGATGCCACCAAGGATGAAGCGGCGCAAGATGATGCCGGGCAGGATGATGCGAAACCAAACGACGATGACGTGCGGATCGACTTCCAGGGATTGGACCAGCGGATCATTGCGTTGCCGATGTCGGCGGCCGCGCACTCGAATTTGCGTACCGGTAAGGCGGGGACCATTTTCTTTGTGCGACGTGACCGCGACGGTGACCGCAAACTGATCAGCTATTCACTGGAATCGCGCAAGGAAACCGAGTTGCTGGACGGCGCCGTTGGTTTTGAACTGTCACCGGACGGCAAAAAGATCATGTATGCCACCCGTTCCGGCTGGGGGATCGCCGACGCCGGCGGCAAGATTGATGCGGGCAAAAGCAAACTGGCTACGGACAAGATCCAGGTCCGCATCGACCCGCGGTCAGAATGGCAACAGATCTTTGACGAGGTCTGGCGAATCAACCGCGACTATTTTTACGATCCCGGCATGCACGGAGCCGATTGGCCGGCCATGCGGGAAAAGTATCAGCCGTTAGTACAGCATTGTGTCACGCGGGAAGATTTGAATCGCGTCTTGATGTGGATGTGCAGCGAGATTGCCGTGGGTCATCACCGCGTGGGGGGTGGCGACGTGCGCCCCAAAACCGAAAACGTACCCGGCGGATTGCTGGGCGCTGATTACGAAATCGATTCCGATCGATATCGGTTCAAAAAGGTGTACGGTGGATTGAACTGGAACGGCTCCTTGCGTGCCCCGCTGACCGAGCCGGGAGTTCGCGTCTCAGCCGGCGAGTACTTGTTGGCGGTCAACGGCCACGAGCTGACCGGGGACGACAACATCTATCGCCATTTCGAAAACACATCGGGAAAACTGGTGGAGTTAACGGTCGGCCCCAACGCTGACGGAACGGACTCACGGGTGGTTACCGTGACACCGATTTCCAATGAAAGTGCCTTGCGCAATCGGGCCTGGGTTGAAGGTAACCTGCGCAAAGTGCATGAAGCGACGGAGGGCCGTGTGGCCTATGTTTATGTGCCGAACACGGCTGGCACGGGTCACGCGTATTTCAAGCGGTACTTTTTCCCGCAAACCGACAAGCAGGCAATCATCATTGACGAGCGGTTCAACGGGGGAGGGCAGGTGGCGGATTACTACATCGACCTGTTGCGGCGTCCCTACATCAGCCACTGGGCTACGCGTTATGGCAAGGACTTTATCACGCCGACCGGGGCGATCTTCGGCCCGAAAGTGATGTTGATCGATGAAACGGCGGGATCTGGAGGCGACCTGTTGCCCTGGATGTTTGACAAGCTAAAACTCGGCACGCTGGTGGGCCGCCGCACGTGGGGCGGACTGGTGGGCGTGCTGGGTTTTCCGGTATTGATGGATGGCGGACGCGTGTCGGCTCCCAATCTGGCGATCTGGACGGAGGATGGCTTTGTCGTTGAAAACGCTGGCGTTCCGCCGCATGTCGAAGTCGAGCAGTTGCCGGCCGACGTGATTGCCGGTCGCGATCCGCAACTGGAAAAGGCCATCGAAATTGTGCTGCAACAGCTTGAGGAAAACCCGCCCAAACAGTACAAGAAGCCGCCATTCCCGATTCGCGTCCGAAAATAAGTGCGAAGAGCGAAGAGTTCATTACGAAGTACTAAATAGCTGTGTTTGGTGCTTCGCTCTTTGTACCTCGTCCTTCATTTTCGATGGTAAACGTTGTTGAAATTTCTGGCTTGCGAAAGTCCTATGGGCGCGAAGAGGTGCTGCATGGCATCGACTTGAACGTACCTCGAGGCCGGTTGGTTGGATTTCTCGGACCCAATGGCGCCGGCAAGACTACCACGATTCGCATTTTGATGGGGTTGATCTCGGCGACGTCGGGCACCGCGCAACTGCTGGGTCGCCCGGCGCGGTCGGCCGGTTACCAGTCACGCAGCCGCATTGGTTATCTGCCCGGCGAAGTGCGTTTGTACACCAACTATACGGGCCGCGCCACGCTGGAATTTTTGGCAGCCGCCCGTCGCTTGGACTGCCGCGATGAAATCAAGCGATTAGCAGATCGGTTCGATTTGGATCTGCGCAAGCAAGTGCGAAAGTTCTCCAGCGGCATGAAACAAAAGCTCGGCTTGATCGCCTCGCTGATGCATCGACCGGAATTGCTGATTTTGGACGAGCCGACCACCGGACTGGATCCGCTGGTGCGCAAATCGGTGTTTGACGAATTGCGGCAATTCGTGGAGCGTGGCCACACGGTCCTGTTCTCCAGCCACACGCTAAGCGAAGTTGAGGAGCTGGCGGACGAAGTGATTATCTTGCGCGATGGACGCGTGATCGAGCACGAACAGATTGGTGAGCTGCGGCGGCGGGCGTTGCGCCGGGTGACAATTGTCTTTACCACGCCGCAGGACGTGCCGCAGGAGTTGCCCGACAATTTGACGCTGATCAAGCGGCGGAATTCCACCGTCGAAGCCACCTGGTCCGGCAAAATCGACCGGCTGATTTCCTGGTTGGGTGGCCAATCGCTGGCCGACGTGACTGTCGAACAACCGGACTTGGAGGATTTGTTTCTGACTTATTACTCCGACGGCAAACCCGCGACAGGAGAGTCAAACGAGTGAATCGCGCGATCACTTTCAAATTTGCCAGCGATTCGCTGGTCACGTTTTTGTGCGTGGTCATCGGCAGCGTCGGTTTCGTGATGTTGTTCGTGTGGGCGATGCAAAACCTCGGCACGCAGCTGATGGAGTTCCTCAGCAGCGTGGGTTTTCTGCGACGGATGCTGGAAATGGCTTATGGCATTTCACTGGAAGGCGACATGTCCAGCAACGTGTTGTACGCGATCGCCTTCATGCATCCGATCGTGTTGGCATTGGGTTGGGGATTTGTGATTGCCACGGCCACGCGGACAACCGTCGGCGAGTTCGAAGCGGGTACGGCAGATGTTTTGTTGACGTTGCCGGTGACACGCGTCAGCGTTTACGGCTCATCGACGGTGGCTTGGGCAATCCTCGGCAGCCTGGCTTCCTTGAGTCCCATGTTTGGAGTCTGGCTGGGCAGCCAGTTGTTCGAGCCCACCGAGCCAATTGTCCTTCGCAATTTCCTCGCGCCCAGCGCTAATTTTCTGGTGTTGAATTTGGTCGTCGGCGGAATCTCGATGCTGGCTTCGTGCCTGGTCGACCGCCGCGCGCATGCGATCGCAATTGTCGTGGCGGTATTGCTGGCATCGTTGGCGATGAATTTTCTCGAGCCGTTTTTGACCGTGATCGAGCGAATCCAGTTTCTCAACTTGCTCAACTACTACCGGCCATCCGACGCCGTCCGCACCGGCGACTGGCCTTGGAGCCATCTGCTGGTGTTGCTCGTCGTAGGCACGATTGCCTGGTCGATCGGCCTCTGGCAATACTGCCGAAAAGATGTTCCGGCGCCGTGACGCCATTGGGCGCGGTTTGGGGTAGGGCATCAGCAACGACTGGCAGTGCGGCGTATTGATCAATCTCCGGTGCGCGGTTCGGTCTTGCGGCCGACGGCGACTTGGACGGTGACCTCCGCGTTAACGCCGTCGGTCATTTTCGTCATGCCCCAATGGGTGCGGTCCATTTCAAACTCGGAAAACAACAGAAAGCCCGCGTTGCTGACGCTGACTTTGGCGGTAAACGAAATCGGCCGGGTGTTGCCTAGTAAGGACAAATCACCGGTGATCTTCGTTCTGCCTTGTTCGTAATTGATGCGCGTGCTTTTGAACGAGGCCTTGGGAAATTTTCCCACGTCAAAAAAATCGGCAGTTTTCAAGTGCCCGGTCAGCTTGGGAATCGTCGTCCAAATGGACGTGACGTCGAATTCGACTTTGATGCTTTCGATCACGTCGTTGTCGCCCAGATGGATTTGGCCAGTGAATTTCTCAAATCCCCCCAGTCGCGGCCGTGGATCATCGCCGACATGCGTGCCGACAAACTCGATTCGCGTGTTCTCCGGTGACAACGTGACGACGCCCGCGTCGATGGCGACGGGTGTGGCTGGCTCGGCCGCCGTTTCCTGTTTAGCTGCCTGAGCGTGGATGACGTTGATTGCCGGACACAACATTAACAGCGAGATCGTGACAGCCGTCATTAAGCGGTTTGACATCTTGAATCCTCATCCTTCCTATTCAATTGTGTTAAGGTTCCATTTAGTTACGTGGCACATAAGCGAAGCATTTATTTCGCATTTCGATCCTGAATCGTTTACTTTCGTTTCCCGCCCTCGCCGGATTCCCCGAGGGAAAAGGCGATGAACGCATCGCCCGGTTTGGTGCCAAGTTTACCGGCGCCTCCGGCGGCAATCACCACATATTGGCGACCGTCCACGGCATAAGTCGAGGGCGTCGCGTACCCGCCGGCCGGCAACGGATATTCCCAGAGAACGTCACCCGTCGTCTTATCGAATGCGTGAAATTTTTCATCTTTGCTGCCTCCAATAAATACCAACCCGCCAGCAGTCACAATGGTGCCGCCAAAGTTTTCGGTTCCCGTTTGCGGGATACCCTGCGCAGTCAGCTCCGGAAATTCACCCAGCGGTACTTGCCATACAAACTCGCCGCGATTGAGGTCGATGGCCGTCAGCAACCCCCAGGGCGGTTTAATCGCGGGATAACCATTCTGGTCACGGAATTGCGTATAGCCCTTGTGCCGATAAGCGAACGGCTGATCTTGGCCAGCCTCAGCCAGCGTCATGATGTTGGGGACGTTATTCGAATTGACGTACAACCAATCTGTTTCCGGATCGAACGATGCGCCCGACCACGTCGCGCCACCATGAAATCCAGGTATCACGACAGTGCCCTGCAGACTGGGCGGGCGGTATCCTCCGCCGGGGCGGAGCTGGGCCAGTCGCTGCAGCACATGCGCGCGAGCTTCCTGAGAAATGTCGGTCACGTCGTCGCTCGTAAACGTTTGCCGGGCAAATGGCGGCGGCGCAACCGGTTGTGGCTGGGTCGGCCAGGCAGATTCGCCTGGCACGTCGGATGGATGGGCGGGCACCTGTTTGATCTCAAACAACGGCCGACCGGTTTCCCGTTCAAACAAAAACACAAATCCCGTTTTGGTGACCTGGGCCACGGCATCCACCGGTTTTCCTTCCCGTTGGACCCTGATCAGATTCGGATACACGGGCAAATCGTGATCCCACAAATCGTGATGCAAGGTCTGAAAGTGCCAGACGCGGCGGCCGGTTCGCGCATCCAATGCGACCGTGCAATTGGCAAACAGGTTTTGGCCATGCCGATCGCCGCCATAAAAATCAAACGCGGCGCTGCCTAAACCGCAAAACACCAAGCCGCGTTGGACATCGATGCTGATCCCGCCCCAGGCGTTGGCTCCACCGCGATTTTTCCACGAGTCGCCGGCCCAAGTATCGTTGCCAAACTCGCCCGGCCGAGGCACTGTGTGAAACCGCCAGACCTGTTTGCCGCTGCGGACGTCAAAGGCGCGAACGTCGCCGGGCGCAGCGGGCCCCGGACCTTCGCCGGTGGAAACGCCAATCACGACAATGTCCTGCCAAATCGCCGGCGCCGATGTCGGGCCATAGGGCATCCGCGACAAGTCGCGGTCGATATCTTCGCGCAAGTCCTTCACGCCGCCATCGCCGAACTGGGGATCGAGTTTGCCGGTACGCGCATCGATGGAAAACAATCGCCCGTCAGACGTACCGTGCAAAATCCTTCGTTGCCCTTGCGGCTGGCCATCGGACCACCACGCCAATCCGCGGTTAACGCCGCCGGAGGCCAACGGTCGGCCATGGCCGCCGTCGGCGAACGGGTCAAACGACCAGATTTCTCGTCCGCTCGCTGCCTCCAGTGCCACTGCCCGCAGGTGGTTGGTCGTGATGTACATCACGCCGTCGATCACGATCGGCGTGCACTCGATCGTCTTGTCCCCTTCGCCCGTGTGATAGGTCCAGGCCACCTCCAGCTGCGATACGTTTGCGCGGTTGATTTGAGTGAGCGGGCTGTAGCGCATGCATCCGCGATCGTTGCCGACGCTGATCCAATCTTCCCCTGTCGCAAGCGTCGAGAAGATAACAACAACGGACTGCGCGGCGAACCAGAACCGTAAATGACTTCGAAGCTTTTTCATGACACGAATTCCATCATGGAAATTATCTTTACTCAATGCCAGATTCCACGCTGGAATCCACACCCGATTCGATGCCGGGTTGCGCCCAATCGGGAAGCTGATCGATCTGCAATTCCCACACATAGGGCAACAGAACAAAAGCCATGCCCACGATGACCAGCACGCCAAACAGATTCAAAAAAAACCCGGCTCTGACCATGTCGCGGACGGCCAATTGGCCCGTTCCAAACACAATGGCATTGGGAGGTGTGGCCACCGGCATCATAAACGCGCACGAGCAGGAAAGCGTGACTGGAACCATCAAAAATAAAGGATGAACTTCAATGGCCACCGCCAGGGCGGCCATGATGGGCAGGATCATTTCCGTCGTGGCGGTGTTGGATGTCAATTCGGTCAAGAACGTAATCGACAAACAGATGATCGCCAGAAGCACGAGCGGACCCACACCCGCCAAACCCTGCAATTGCGTGCCCAACCAGTCCGCCAGGCCGGAATGGACAATCCCCCCGGCCAGCGCAAATCCGCCCCCGAACAACAGGACGATATTCCACGGCAATTTCACGGCGGTTGGCCAATCCAAAATCGTTTCGCCAGGGCGCTGCCGCGACGGAATAAAAAACAACAGCAGCGCTAATGCGATGGCCACGGTGCCATCATTGACAAATGCCGATTCGGGCAACAAGCGGGACCATCCGGGGATCAGCGCAAAGCCAAGACCAATATCGGCGCGAAATATCCACAACACAACCAGCACCACAAAATCCACCAGCACCACTTTTTCGGCCCAGCGGATCGCGCCCAACTGCTGATACTGATCATGCAGCACTTGGGTATGCATAGATGTCGCGTCCACGCCGCGCAACAAAATCAGCC
Organism: Pirellulaceae bacterium; assembly: GCA_041599835.1. GTDB lineage: Bacteria > Planctomycetota > Planctomycetia > Pirellulales > Pirellulaceae > CAJQPP01. The sequence continues at coordinate 1,723 of JBFILF010000123.1, read as the reverse complement.
ACAACAGCCCAAAGGTTGCGGCGAACATCACCAGCGACACCGGCACGGCGACGGCCAGCCACGACGCGAATGAAATCGACGGCGAATCCGGAAAGCTGATTTCCGTCAGTCGCACCAGTGACATATTCGGCGGCGTCCCGACCAGCGTGGCGATGCCGCCTATGGAGGCAGCGTAAGCGACGCCCAATAGCCATGCGACGGCGACTCTTCTGGATGTCCTCTGTTCCAGCGTCGCCAAAACGGCCGCCACGATCGTCACCATCATCATCGTGGCAGCGGTATTGGAAATCCACATCGACAACGCGGCAGTTGCCACCATGAATCCCAACAACAATTGGCTGGGGCCCCCACCGAACATCATCAAAATGCGGATGGCAATCCGCCGGTGCAGGTTCCATCGCTGCATGGCCAGCGCCACCATGAACCCGCCAATGAACAGAAAAATGATGTGGTTGAAATACTCTTTGGAAACCGCTTTGCCATCCTGAATTCCCAACAGGGGAAACAAAATCACGGGTAACAGCGCGGTGATCGCCAGCGGCACCAGCTCGGTGATCCACAAGGTAGCCATCAACACGGCAACGCCCGCGGTTTTCGAAACCGCCGGTGTTCCCGGTTGCAAATCGGCCGCCAGTAAGAGCCAGCCGGCCACGACGCATCCCAACAACAGCAATACGTTTCGCGCCATGCTGGACCGGGGCGGTTGATTCTCGTTCATCGAGGCAGTGTAACGCATCCCGCCGCTTGCCGGGACTGGCGGCGGCGCGCCGGCCAGCCGATCAGCCACGCGACCCGTCGATATAGGCTGCCGTAATCGGGTTGTCGGGAGCCGTAAACGCTTTGGCGGCGGCGCAATGTTCAACCAGCTTGCCCACTCCATCGTCGTACCAGAACATTGCCACGTGATCGGCGATCCGCCGCGCTTGGGAAATATTATGAGTGACGATGACGATGGTCGCTTGTTGTCTCAACTCATGAATCAGATCTTCAACGATGCCGCTGGAAATCGGGTCCAGCGCACTACACGGCTCGTCGAACAACAGCAGCTGCGGTTGCAGCGCCAATGCCCGCGCGATGCATAAGCGTTGTTGTTGGCCGCCCGAAAGACCCAACGCCGAACGATTCAGCCGATCCTTGGTTTCATCCCACAGCCCCACGTCCTGCAGCACGCGTTCGGTGATGAAGTCCAATCGATCTCGATCGCGGATACCTGTTTCCCGCAACGGCAATTGGATATTGCGTTTGATCGATAACGGAAACGGGTTGGGCGTTTGAAAAATCATGCCGACGCGTCGGCGCAATCGGATCAAATCGACTTCGCGGCTCAACACATCCTCGCCATGCAGCCACATCTCGCCGGTCACGTGGCAATGATCGTACAAATCCGTCAAGCGGTTCCAGGTCGCCAGAAAACTGGATTTGCCGCACCCCGACGGACCAATCACGGCCGTGATTTGCTGGACGGGAATCGTCACCGAAACATCGCACAGCGCCTGGTGAGCGCCATAACGTATCGACAGATGACGACAACCAATCCCGGTTGGCGAGCCGGCAGAAATATCCATCGGTTTGGAAAGGGAGCGTGCCATGAGATTAAATCATCTTCGCGGTTAATCGGCGCTGCCAGCGATCGGCGATGAAAATGGCAATCGCATTGACCACCAGTAATATCACCAACAAAACCAGCGCCGTGGCATAGGCTTTGGATTCGCCACCGGGTACG
>JBFILF010000122.1:0-12331 GCA_041599835.1 Pirellulaceae bacterium | reverse complement strand
TGGAAATCCGCCAGCGGGGTGACAATAGCGACACCGCATCCAACTTCGACGATCCGCAAATCGCCCCCTACCTGGAAGGTTTAGCCATCGAGCTGGTTTGGTCGCTGGCAGAAAAAGCGGCTGCGGAACCGACCAAACCCGATTTGCCGGTTCTGCAGTGAACCTTGCTTACCCTTGCTTCGGCCATTGGGTGACTCAGTTTTTTGGTCTTTGGTTCAACTCTCGATGCCGCGAGCCGGCGAACCACCAGCCAAAAAAATAGAGCTGCCAAAATTGGCAGCTCTTTCTCGTTGTTGTATTACGAAAGAAATAACCAGCTGGGAACTATTTCTTACGTTTTACGGCTCTCTTTTTGCGTTTTGCCGGTTTCTTTTTAGCCTTTTTCTTTCGGGCTTTTTTCTTGGTAGCCTTTTTCTTCGTTTTCTTTCTGGCTACCTTCTTTCTAGCCTTCTTCTTCCCAGCCTTCTTCTTTCCACCCTTCTTCTTGGTCGTGCGCTTCTTGGCAGCCTTCTTTTTGGCCGCCCGTTTCTTCTTGGCCACAGTACGTCCTCCGTAATAAGTGACGTGGTGAGATCCGTCTCCTCGGGCCCAGTTGCCTGAACTACCGACGGAATCCACACCAACTAAGACAAAAAAACACAATCTCAACCGGAGATTGCTCCAACGTCGTTTTCAGTGCAATGACTGAACTGAAAAAAACGTTGGTCGTTATCCAAGTTGAATAACGGTTTCCATCGCGTAAGAATTTAGAAAACCTCAAAAATTTTTCAACTCGTTTTTTTACAAATCAAACTGGTTTTTTGATCCCGCGGGATCGCGCCAAAGTTCAATTTAGATAAGAATGGCGTCAGCCGCCCGAAATCGCCCCGCGTCATCTGCTTGAACCGCCAAAATTTGATGCAACGAGTGGTTAAGCAACTTTGGCCAGACGCTCTCCGGACGCCCGTTGTCAATTTTGCTCTGCAGTTCCGCAAAAATCCGCGCCAACCGTGCATCGCAACCACCGCCCGTGCGGCAAAAGACCGTCCATGACGGATTGAAACGGCGTGACGCCAATCGCCCGTTTTCCCGAAAAAGGCTGAAGAATTTCTCGTACTGGGTGCACGCTGGCCGAGAATCGCGCCCGGCGAATCGCCGATTGGCCGACGTTGTTAACCAGATGACCCGCCGGTCGCGAATCTCGGAGGCGCCGGAGTTGAATCGGCACATTCACGTCCAATCAAGGGAGGCAGGCTACCAAAACGCGCACTTTTTTATCACGTGAATCAGGTCGTCGCGTCGTTTTGCCTTGCGCGCGTCAACAAAATTGACTCGCGCGCACTAACAACGAATTCGAAAAAAAAATTTTTGAAAAATTTTGATATTTTTTCCCGATTTTGGACTTTTTGAAATGATGCGCGACGTTTTGTGCATCGCGAACAACTTTGATCAACGCGATCGAATCAATGCCGGATTGCACAAAACGAAGGCAGGCCGCACACAATTCCAACGCAAATGGTTTGCAGCAGAAAACACCAACCATTCGCGTCGACTAAAACCGACGCTGTGTTTAATTGGCAAAGATGTTCACCTTAAGCGGTAAAAAACTGCTTGCAACGCGATTTTAACCCGCCTTAAACAAAGTGCCGTTATTCGGCGGTTACCAAACGCCACCCCCGCGGCCACTCATTTGTTGCAGTGCGATGAAGTTGGAGTAACCCATAAATGCAAAGAATATCGCCATGAAGGAATCGCCGCTGGAAAATCCCACTACGGCAATCACGGCGGCAGCCGCCACGGCCAGCATTAAGGACTTGCGCACCCCGTCCTGGTAATCCAGCTGCACGAACACCTCGCGCGATACCTGTCCGCCGTCGAGCGGGAAAACGGGGGCCAGATTCAAAATATTCCAGAAGATGTTGCAGAATAAGCCAACGTAGAAGAATAGAATGATCGCGTAATTCTCAACAAAAGGTGTGTCCGTGAAATTGGGAAAAAGCATAGGAAACATTCCGTCCATGGCCGCTTCCAGTTCGCCGCCCATCATCAATACTCCGGCCGCAAACACACCCACGAGCAAAAAGCCTGCAAAGGGACCGGCCAGCGAAACGAGGATTTGCTGATTTGAAGTTAACCGACGTCCACCTCCCCAGCCCACATCGTGAATTGCCAGGCCACCAAACCAATACAGCACAATCCGCGAGGGAACACCGAAATAGCGAAGCGTCAGAGAATGCCCTAATTCGTGAATCAAAATCGACACGAAAAACACCAACGTAAACGTGAGGATGATCACGCCGGGATTGAGTCGATCCATTCCTTGGGCGAATTGAGCGCCAAAAATAAATGGGAGGACAAAAAAACCGGGATGGATTCGGACATCGAATCCAAACAGGTTAAAGCTCAAATCGTAGTTGGTGCGCCCCGGTTCGTTTAGAAACACGCGCGGATCCTCGTTGCCAGACCAGGATTTAACTTGGCGGAACAGTGCCTTTCATGATTTTGGCGAAAACCGCGGGCGACGACTACTCCAAGACGGCCCGTACATCGACGAGCCGGTGTCTTTCGGCACGTGCTTGCCATAGTGCCGGGCCCGACCGCGACGCAAACTCAACCAGATCCAAGACAAGTTGAGTTGGCATGTTTGCCGACGTCTCGGATTACGATCACCGTTGATTTTTTTAACTTCAGTCCAGTCGCAAGCGGCTTATGCAGCTGTTCGTTGCTGAGCATGACTTTCTTGATGGATTTTTGTCGACGATCCCAGGTTTTCTAGGATGTACGTGGCGGCCCGCCGAGAAGCGCCAAACTGCACAATGGATTGGCGAAGTTCTTGCAGCAAGTGTTCGCGCTGTTTCCGCTGATCGCCACGGCTTAACCAACGGATCAGCCAGCGCGCTACGGATCGCGCTGGATTAGTGACTCTCAAGTATTCGGGCATGGGCACCTGCTCGGCCCCGGCTTGATCCGGATTGTAAATCCGAGATCGCCGCCGTTCGATGTTTTCACACGCCAATAAATTGACCAATGTGATGAATCGTATTTTCAGCAGAAACCTCTGCAGGAACCAGTGAATCGGGTTGATGCGATACACAATCACACTCGGTTTGGCGTGAAACAGCAGTTCCAAAGACACCGAACCGCTACAGGCCACACATGCGTCCGCCATGGCAATCAGTTCCGGTGTCCTGCCCACCATGACGTCAAATGGCAAATTCCGATCGGCGCATCGTTGCTGGACCAACTTGGCATGTTCCTGCTCGAGGCAGGCAACGGCGACTGCGACAGTGGGAACTTGGCGTTTGACCAGGGCAGCCGCGTCCATCAGCCAATCCACGGTCCGTTGCACTTCTTGCCGGCGCGACCCGGGCAACAAAACCAGTAACTGCGATGATTCGTCGGCAAAGTCTCGCATGAACACCTGGTCCAATTGCCGCCGCTCCAGCTCATCGAAATAGGGATGCCCCACGTACGTCGCCTGGCACCCCCGTTTCTCGAACCACGACACTTCGAATGGGAGTTTGCACAAGATGTGATCGACCAGTCGCTTCAGCTTTTTGACCCGCCAGTTAGCCCACGCCCAAACTTGCGGCACGCCGTAGTAAAACACCGGAATCCCGTATTTTTTGGCTTTGCGGGCAATCCACCAATTGAAACCCGGGAAATCGATCAGCACCACGGCATCGACCGTGTTTTGGGCAAAATACCGATCGGCCCGCACCAGCAATCGCAGGAACTGGGTCAGGCTGCAAACGACCTGCCATAGACCCATCACCGCCAGCGACGTCAACTCAAATTCCAGTCGGCATCCGGCCGCGGCCATCCGCGGTCCGCCGAATCCGACGCATTGAATATCCGGGTTTAGCCGTCGCAAATCGTCGATCAAGTTTGCCCCGTGCAAATCTCCGCTCGGCTCGCCAACGGAAAAGAAAATTCGCATTTGTCGTTCCCCGCAATGGCACGAAACAATAAAGAGACCGCGGGGAGTATGCCAAAGCTGAATTGCCCGGTGAATAGCAGTTTTTGCGGTCATTTGGCCACAAAAAAACGGGCGACCCCGGTGGTCCCGGGCCGCCCGCTTCATTCAGACAAATAGTGCTACCGCAAAAGGCCGCTACTTCTTGGTTTTCTCAAAGCCCTTCTTAAAGGCATTTTTGCTGAAGACCATGGCAATCCGTTCCTCGTCGTCCTCAGCCCCGGCCACTTTGCCTTGGCAGTTCGGGCAGCAAAACCCCACTTCCAGTTCGCCAATTTTCACTTCGGTGCCATCTTTGACGGCGCCGCCCGAAAACGGGCATTTGGTTTGTTTGAACTGCTTGGTGTGTACCAACTGCATGTTGGCCTTGGCCGCGTGCTCTTCCGAGTTCTCATCGAAGTCTTCGATGCATGACTCACAGCAGAAATACACGGTGCCGTCTTTGTACTTAGCGGAATATTCGGCCGACACATCTTCTCCCATCAAGGGACATTTGACGTCCTCGAGGTCAATCTCATTGTCGGCGGCCTCAAATCCCTTTTTAAACGCGGCCTTGGCAAATACCATTTTGATGCGAGCCGCATCGTCCTCGGCTTTGTCCACTCTACCTTTGCAATTGCCGCAACAGAAACCGACTTCGACGTCTCCGATTTCGCTCGTTTGCTCGGCGTTGACCGGGCGACCGGTCAACGGGCAAGCTTTTTGTTTGAACTGTTCAGTGGCCACTAACTGAAAGTTGGCAGATTCCGCGAACTTGTCCGGATCCTCTTTGAATTTTCCCGCGCAGTTGTTGCAACAAAAGTACACCATGGCATCCATGTAATCTGCCGAAGCGTTCTCTTTGGCGTCAGCCTTGGGATTCACCACACACTTGACACCTTCCAACTCGTCGGCCGTCACCGATGACGCCATAAACGCCAGCAATGCCACCGCGAGAACTCTGTGAAATTTCATATCATGCTCCTAACACTATCGCCGAATGTGAATTGTTATGACTGGCCGTCGCGACCACCCGAGTCGAATCAGGGATTATCCAATGTGGCAATCCAGCCTGTCAAACGCCCGCCTCAATTATTTTTGGTGGCGGCCTTTTCTGCGGGATTTGATACAGAACCAAGGCGATTGCGGTTGTTCGCGCACTAATCAGCTGATCCGGATGGGTTTACCAACCCCAGCCGGGCGCGCAGCCAATCGGTGGCCCACGACAGCACTTGCGAGTGATTCTTCATATTGTGCAACTCATGCTGACCCTCCGGCCAAATTTTCAGTTCGCAAACTTCCGGGCGCTGGCCGGCAAACTGCTGGCTGGCAAGATGGTCCGTGATCCTGTCGCGCGCACCGTGCATGATCAGGGTGGGCACTGCCAGCGTTGTCGGGTGTTGCAGGCACCACCTTCCCGCATCCACCATTCCAAAGTAGGTCGCTGGAGTAATTTTCTGGTGTCGTAACGGATCACGCCTTAGTTTTTCGATCACCTCCTGGTCGTCACATAGTTGGCTGATGTCCAGACCCGTATTCAAACTGAGACGGGGCAGCAGCCAACCCAGGCTGCGGCCACAAGTGATTTTCCATCGTGGCGTGGGCATCGCCACGCGCAACGCCGGACTCGACAGAATCATCGCCTGACACCACAGTTCTCGCCGTATCGCAAGGTTGAGCGCCACCAAGGCACCAAAGCTCTGTGCATAAATTGCCACGGGCAAACCGGCTGACTCCTCCTGTATCCGCTCGATGGCAACTTGCAGGTCATCCAGAAACACGTCAAACGAGGACACAAATCCACGCTGACCCTCGCTTTGACCATGGCCGCGCAAATCCGGGGCCACCACGGAAAAACCGGCCTGGTTCAGTCGCCTCGCCACATGTTCGAAACGGCCACTGTGGTCACCCAGGCCGTGCACCAACAACACCCAGACTGTCGGTTCTTCAACGGACCAGCAGCGCGCGTTGATTGCCAGGCCATCGCGGGTGGTCCAACAATTAGTAGAGAACGTATCAAACATAGATTCGCGGCGATTTGACGATCCCTAGCGGGTCGGCAGGTCTACTTGCCAGGTCGCTGCCCGTCGTCATACGGCGAATCAAATCCGCGGCCGTTGTTGAACATCGCATAGAAGCGATCTATTTCCTCCGCGTCAATTTTACCGTCATCGTTAAAGTCCATGTGCCCGACATACATGGTCGCTTCGCCGCGGGGCAATTCGTCAATCGTCAAATCGCCGTCTCCATTGGCATCCATTTCCCGCACCCGGGCAAACAGGCCGGGCATAAACACACCGGGCCGGGAACCTCCGGTGCGGTCTCGTTGAAACTGCACCGTATACCGCTGAGAGACGGGCGTACAAAATGTCTGGTCATCATCGCAGGCAATGTAATGCACCGTCACTTGCAAAGGCTCCGCGATCTTGCCGCGGCTGATATTGATCAAAAATTGTCGCGGGTCGACGTCGGCATCTTCTTTCACAACAGGCCCGGTCAATTCGGATGTGGACAGACTAACGCCCTCGGCGGCCGCAATTTCCACCCGGACGTTGCCGGCCCGGTTATTCCAGTGCACCTGGTACAGCGGATCCAAATGAATGCCCAGATAGAGTTTGCCGGTGCCGGCAGTCATCAAGCCGCGAGTTGCCTCGGCCCGCAGTTTGACATAATGCGGATGCTCGGATTCAGTTTCTGGCGCAACCTGCAACACGATCATATTTCCGGGCAATTCCAACCGCGGCACGACACCGCTGGCGACGTCTCGGATCGGAACTTCGAAACGGATCGGCAAGTCCTCGACCCTGGTTGGATGGTCAACGGGCCCCACCAGTTGCTCCAGGTCGGCCCGCAGCGTTTGCGGGTTGCTCCAAAACCGTTTCCGCACAATGGTTCCATCCGGGTCGATGATATATTCGCCGTTGGGTGCCGCCCCTAATTTCCCCTTGAGGTCATTTGTCATGTTGTCGCACAACCAGGGGATCTCCGTTTGGGTTCGCCGCTTCGCCTCGGCGATGTGCATTAAACGTTCTTGCAACGTATACGGGGTGACAAAGTTGTTGATACCCGGGTGCGCCAATGCCTTGTAGACATAGTAAAACTGCACGTTCTTGTCGCGATAATCCCGATATACCGTCTCCAGACCGGAGATGTTTTTGAGAAACGGCGGTCACGTCAGGCATCCAAACACCAACACCGTGTATTTGCCGCGCGTGCCTGCCAGTAAAAATGGCTGCCCATCCTCGTCAAAGGCCTCGACGTCCGGCAGGGCAGCCCCGATTTTGGGGTCCCGGTCTAGATGCCGGCGGTCGTAGCGTGTCGTAAACTCCAGCGGCTCTTCTTCTCCGGCCCCGGTCTGCCCATAAGCTATGGTCCCCATGGCCGAAATCATGAGCATAGTCAGCCAAAAATTCTTCACAGCAATTCCCATGACCTTTAGTATTGATGACGACAACGGTTATTCTGAACCAAACGGCGATGACGATCAATGAGCGACATCCCAATGGTTGCTCGGTATTCGGCATGACAGTTTCGTCAACCATTTTCCGCTGCGCTCAACGTCGCCACAAAAACTCAAGTCAGTTCACCTCGCGTCTTTGCCTCTTCCAGCCATTGGGCCGTTCCGTGTTCGTCCACGCGGCGGCAAGCTGACTCGATCGTGTCTGCCAACTCGCCTAACTCATCTTGCCATTGTTCGGGTTCAATGTCCGGCGGACATAGCTGTGCAAATTCGTCGATCAACAAGATTAGCCGCAGCAGGTGGCGAAAAATAACGCCTTCCTGTTTTTGCAAATTGTTGCTTGTGATGTACTTGTTAAAGTCGCCGCCGTACTCCAGCAAACCACCGGCCACCCACACCGGCCAGACTTTGACGTCACGGACACCAGGAAAGTCAAACTCAAATAAACGATGCAGTTTATGGGCCAGCGTCAACACGTAGACCCGCTCGTCATCGCTCAACCAGCCACGCCGGTTGTCTTCCTGGTCCGCTTCGCCGACGCCGCCCAGTTCTTCGGCCGTGGCCAAGCCCAATTTAAGAAGACGTTCGTCCAGCCGTTGCAATGCCAACGGTCCCGGCGGCAATTCCTCTTGATGGGGGACGCGCACCGCACGACCCACTGAGCGGGGCATTTCCAACAAACTTTCCATCGCCTGGATCCGCTCCGCGCGATCGGCGATTCCTAAATGATTCATCAAAAACATCCCGTACAGCGGGTGCACGCCCCGCAAGCAAAGGAGACCCGCGAGTCGGTCGGTCGGATAGGCTAATTCCGGCCGGTACATGGCCGCTGGCTCGACGCCCGGGTCAGTGGCAGTTTCGTCCGCCAATCGTTTTTTCGGTGTCGATTCGTGTGCGCGGGTCGACGATCGTTGCCCCAGATCCAGTTTGGCGGACAGCGGGATTTGATCGTCAGCCATTTTTTGATTCACCGGTGTTTTGATCTGATGGGCTTTTGCCGAAACATCCACATCCTTGGCGACCGGTGGCGGCTTGGGATGCAGCTCAACGTAGCCGGCCCGCCACAACGTGATCAACATGTGATTTAATTGACGCTGAGCTAGTTCCGCTGCCTTTCCCTGCAACAGCCGCTTGTCGACCAGATTTCGAATCGGTTCCACTTCCGGAGAGATGTCCACCATGTAAGCCAACAGCCGCCAGGGCAGATCACCGCGGCTGGCCAAATTGGCGGGGGACGCCTGGCACAGCTGTTCGAATTGCTGGCGGTTCCAATACTGCACGCCTTCGCGACGTTTGGGGGCCTTTTTCTTGAGTTGTTTTCGAGCCTTTAGCAGACCGGCGTCTTTGGTGTCGGCCGGAATCTGATCGAGCTTTTCCTGCCACCGCAAAATTTTTACGTCGTCCTCGTGCGGCAGCGCAAAAACGAAGCCCTGGTCGTCAAATTGCGGCCGACCCGCGCGGCCGAACATCTGATGGGCGGAGCTGGGTTCGATCAGTTTCATTTTGCCGGGCGGGCCTTTCAACAGCGTTGGCAACACGACGCTGCGGGCTGGCAAATTGATGCCCGCTGCCAACGTTTCCGTGCAAACGCAAACGGACAGCAATTTATCTTGGAACAGTTTTTCGACGATGCGACGATTGCGCGGTAATACCCCGGCGTGATGAACCCCCACACCGCGAATCAAGATCTGTTTCAGTTTGGGACCGGCGCCCTGCGACCAGTCGTACTGATCAAGCGCCGCGCTCAATTTGGACTGCTGCTCGGCAGTCACCACTTTCTTGCCCTTGAGTTGTTCGGCGACGGTCCAGCACAATTCGCGGTTGAAACAAAAAATCAGGGCCGGGGTGCGCTGTTGCGTCGCGTCTCCTTGAACCATCTGCTCGACCCATTCGGACAACAGCTGGTCTTCGATCCAGTGGTAGGTCAACGGTACCTTGCGCTGTTGGCTTTCCACCAAAGGCAGCTTGCGGTCGTGGCGGTGCTGCAACCAGTTGCAGAATTCGAAAGCGTTGCCGACCGTGGCGGACAATAACAGCGTTTTGACTTGTGGTGGCAGCAACCCCAAGCCGAATTCCCAAACGATGCCGCGTTCCGGGTCGTTAAAGCTGTGGAACTCGTCCATGACCACCGCCCACACGTCGCTGAAATCGAATGCCTCGCGATGTAGTAGCCGATTCAGCAGGATCTCCGCGACCACCACCAAAATTTTTGCTTGCGGATTGATCTTGCGGTTGCCGGTGACCATGCCGACGTCGTCGGCCGAAAACCCCCAATCGACCGCAGCCCGTTGCAGTTCGCGAAACTTTTGCTCGGTCAAGGCGATCAGCGGCGTCGTGTAATAGGCCGGGCGACCCAATTTTAACGCCTCGAACAACGCGGCTTCGGCGATCAGCGTCTTGCCGGTTCCCGTCGGTGCGCAGACCAACACTCCTTGATCGGCAGTGAACCACGCCAACAGCGCTTCCTGCTGCACCGGATAAGGCTCGACCGTCAGCGTTTCAAAATAGCGCTCGGCCAGTTCATCGCGCTGTGGTTGCTGGACCGTTGCCAAATTGGGATCTCGTATTTTGTTTTGACCGAATCGCCGGCGATGGATTCGCCCGCCGGTTGATCCATCGCTTGCTTCGGGTTGCGATTTTGACGTTTCCAGTTAGCTAAACTTTAACGAGCAAGGCCTCCGAACGCGCTAGCGTGTCACCGGCGCAACTCACCGTCTCGCAATGGAGACACTCCCGAACCAAATAACCGCTACGTCTCATCGTATGGTTGCTTCAGCCGCCCATTATGGACCCAACCGTCGCAGAAACACAAATGCCTGAACCCGGCACCGCGGTTGCACGTAGTACAGCCGACCGGAAAACGGATTGCAATCAATTCAAGGTGGAATCTCATGCAACGCGCTTATTCACGAAACACACGCCATCGTTGGCGGCGGAAGCACAATCACAGGCGCCGCCGCCGCAGGCTGGCCCATATTGTGCGTGGCCTGATATTGGAGAGTTTGGGAGTCGGCGTCCTGGTGTTACTCTACGTCACGCTGAATACGACAAACGACTCCACCGCGCCGCGTGATGAGGCAACTCGCCCGACCGTGTCGGGGTGGTTGGCAATGGAATTGCCACCCGAGACAGCTGCCCAACCGTTGATGCGCTGGCCCAAGAGATTTGGTTCGCTCTCTGACGGCGGCAATCAACCGCTGCCGATTGGAGCCGCCGAATGGGCAACCTGGCACAAATTGGTGGGCCATTAAACCGGTCAATTTTGGTCACCTGATGTCGGATTTTGGCGTCTGTATTTAAACACACCTTCCCGATAACCGCCATCGCGCTGTTTCATCGCCACGATTGCGTGCAGCTCGTCGCCGTGCAGCCGGTAGGTCAGCCCATCAAACCAGGCCGTCTGTCCCTCGATCTTGATCAGGCGGAACTCGACAAACTTGTCTTTTTCTTCCCACCCGCTGAAGTCCGAATTGAAGTGTTTGAGCCGCAACGTCAAGCTGTCGCCCAGTGGCTCAATCAGCATGTATTCGGAGAATGACAGCTTGCCGTTTTTGAAGAGTCGCATCGTGCCAGCCATATTCCCGCCAGCCGCCGGAGCCCAGTTCTCGTCTGCTTCGGCACCCAATCCGCTGCCGCGCCAGTAACCCACCAGCCACTTCAAATCGCTGAGTTTTGCCGGCGCCGACTCCGTATCCGCATCCAGCCGCAGCGTATGTTCGGTCAATTGGACTTGCGCCATCGCGGGAGATGCGTTGAGCATCACCGAAACAAGGGTGCCAGCCACCGTGAAGCAAAAACTTGCTTTCATTTTGAATCGCTCCGTTATGCCGGTCAAAAAGCCAGAATTTCATTGTATCTAAGCGTTTCCGCTTGTGCGCGGCCTTAGATGGCGAATCGCAATTGCAACATTTATCGATTCGTGCTAGTGCTTGCTTTCCCAAATTGCATACAAGGTGAACGACGATGAACATTCGATTATTTTTCGCGATATGCGCGGTTTTTGCGGCCAGTATGGTTGTGCCTGGCCGTGGCGATGCCCAACAGGGAACGTTTGCCATCGACGCCCTGATTCGTGATGTGAGCGAGGCGTTTGAGCGATACGAGGCCCAACTGAATGCGGTGTTAAAAACTCGCCTGATTGAGGAAAGGGATTTTGTCGAACAAGTTGTCGATCTGATGCAGGACAAAAAGCTCCCTAAACAACTTGTCGATTCAGCGTGGCTGTGGGTCCGCAACAACCGGCCCTATTCTTCGCATCCGTTCATCTATTTTGAGCGGATCTTGCGGCTTCAGGCGGAAGGCCAGGATATTGAACTACCCGAGTTCGACCGCTCGATATACTCGCAAACCTTTGGCCGGTCGTTTCGTCAGTCGCAGCAGCAACGCTTCCGCCGCTGAACAAACCGGTAGCAACGGCTCAAGGCAATATTCAACGGCAGGCCGCAAGCGCGCGCCTGAACCTCGCTGCCACGGGGCGGCTGTTAGACTGCCCGATGTTCTGGTTCGTCTGCCTCCGCCCAGTAGCCGCCCAAATCTCGGTCAAACCGGATTTCCGTTCCTGCAGGATCGCTGGCGAAATGGGGCGAACCATCGTCGGCCAGCCAGAACACCTGGCGACCCATAACCCAGGTTCGGACGGGCCAGCCCTGCAGGGTTTCACCATGCCAGGGGCTCCATCCGCATTTGGTCTGCTGCTGTGCATCATCGATCGTCTGCGTCAGATTCATATCGACCAGCACCAGGTCGGCGTCGTAGCCGATGTCGATGCGCCCCTTGCCGACAATGTTCCACACCCGCGCGGGCGCGTCACACATCCACTTTACGACTTGTTCGATGGAACAACGTCCCTGGTTGACCTGGTTCAGCAAGAGGGCAAGCGAGTTTTCGACGGCCGGCAAACCCGAAGGACATTCGGGGTAGGGCAGGGCTTTCTCAGT
>JBFILF010000121.1:0-12504 GCA_041599835.1 Pirellulaceae bacterium | reverse complement strand
CGTGTCATTTGATTCGGTGTTCCATGTTTGGAACGTCAAGTTTGGAACGTCAATAAAAATCCGACGGACTCGCCCGAGCCGCCGGCCATTTTCAACTGGTTGTGGTTTCCTAGCCGCTGCGCAGATCAAACCATGCAGGAGGGTTTGAGGTAGCCAATTTCACGTTTGCGGCGCATAATGAAAATTCGGACAAGTCATTTTGACAGATTGGTGGACCGTTTCAAGCCCAAGTCCCCCGCAAGCGAACCAACCGCGCAGGCGTCGTTTTGGTATCCAGGTTTGGGTAACCGCGTGACGAACATTCTGTCATCGGCGAACACGGAATTCAGCCGTTTCGACCCAATCCGGTGAGATTGCCAGTCATCGCGAATCGTGACACTGGCATCGTCCGGTACGAGGAATGAAATGAGTCAATCGCGAAAAACCAGACGCAAGGTGTTTGAGTTCGTCGAACCCATTGGCCATCGTGTGCTGGTCCGCAAAGATGAGCCCAAGCGCGAAACCAAAGGTGGGATTGCCCTTCCTGACGCTGCAGAAATTCCCACCATCACCGGGCGAATCGTCACCATTTCCGCCGCCATAGAGAACGACGAAGACGTGCCGCTTAAGCAATACGACAAGGTGCTGTTTCACCCCAAGAACGCGATCCCGGTGGATTTCGAAGCGGACAATCAATTGTTCGTGGTGCCGGTCGAGGACGTTGTCGCCGTGTTTCGCCGCGAAGCGCAAAATCCGGCCAATAAACCCGATGACGAGGGCGACGATTAGTGGCCGCGTCCCCTACGGTACGGTCGATGCCATTTAGACCGGCTCGGCGCTTTCTTCGGAAAAGATCTCGCTGATCGACTGGTCGTGGTGAATCCGCTTGATTGCCTCGCCAAGCAAATTTGCCACGGACAACGTCTGAATTTTTTCCAAATCGTTGTCGGGTCGCAGTGGAATGCTGTCGGTAATGATCACGCTGTCGATCGGAGCTTCGCGCAGCCGCTGGACCGCATTGCCGGCAAATACGCCATGCGTGGCCGCCACGTGAATCTCCCGCGCACCGCATGCTCGAACCAGTTTGGCTGCGCCACAGATGGAACCAGCGGTGCTGATCATGTCGTCGAACATCAACGCCACGCGGTCCTTGATCGGCCCCCCGATCACGTTGGCCTGTTCCACAGTGTCGGCGCTTTTGCGGCGTTTATCGATGATGGCGATGTTACCGCCCAACCGTTTGGCATGCCCCACGGCCCGTTTGATGCTGCCCTCGTCGGGGCTGACGATGACCAGCTCCTCGGGCGGAATTCCCATATCACGAAAATGGGTATTGAGCACGGGCCCGGCGTACAAGTGGTCGACCGGGACATCAAAGAATCCCTGGATCTGTGCGGCGTGCAGGTCCATGGCCAACACGCGATCGGCGCCGGCTCGCGTGATCAGGTTTGCGACTAATTTCGCGGTGATCGGCACACGGCCCTCGTCCTTGCGATCCTGCCGGGCGTAACCGAAATAAGGAATCACGGTCGTTATCCGCTCGGCACTGGCGCGCTTACAAGTGTCGATCATGATCAACAGTTCCATAAGCGTGTCGTTGACCGGCGGGCACGTTGGCTGAACCAGAAAGACGTCGCGGCCGCGGACGTCTTCGATTTTGCAGTGAAATTCCCCGTCGGGAAAAGTGATCAGGCTGCAGTCGCCAAGTTCCAGGTTCAAAAAAACGCAGATGGCCCGGGACAGATCCGGATTGGCACGGCCACTGAAGATCTTTAGTTCGTGCATGGATCAGAAATTGACAACAGACTTGATTTGCTTCACGCTAGTTGCCCCGCATCAGTTCCTGTTCGACTAGCGCCAATTGCGCGGCCGTGTTGACCGATAGTGCCTCACAGGGCTGCAATACCGGCAGGGCACGAACGTCATACCCCCGACTGAGCAGGATGCCGGGCACGTCGGTGATGTAGTACTCATTTTGCTGGTTGTCATTGCTCAAATCGTCCAGCGCTTCCAGCATCAACTGGCATTCCATCAAGTACGTGCTCATGTTGACTTCCCGAATCTGGCGCTGCGATGGGTTACAATCCTTATCCTCGACAATTCCCAGAAAACCGCCATCGGCATCCCGCATGATCCTGCCCAACCCAGCCGGATCGTGGTGAATCAGCGTACCCAAAATGCAAGCCGGTCGCGCCTGGCGATATTCGGTGATCAAACGTTTGAGCGAACTTGATTGTAGCATAGGGGAGTCGCCTGCCACCACAATCACCGGACCGTGAAAACCGGCAATAGCGGGCCGACACATCATCACCGCGTGGCCCGTGCCAAGTTGCTGTGCCTGCTCGATAAATTCAAGGCCGGATTGATCCGCCAATGCCTTTCGGACCAGGTCACTGCCGTACCCGACAACGATTATCAAGCGGCTGATGCCCGCCTCGCGCAGCGCCTCAATCACATATTCAATCAGGGGACGCCCGGCCACTCGGCACAAGACCTTGGGCAAATCAGAGTTCATCCGCGTCCCTTGACCGGCTGCCAACACGATGGCGATTGGATTTCGATCAGGTTCCGTCATCAGTGGCCAATTCAACTCGTTGCGGTTTGCTCACGCCGCTGAAAACCTACCACTTTTCCTGCAGAATACGCTAGTGCCGTAACGGTATGGCATGCAAAAAAAAACTCGCGTCGGAATGACGCGAGTGGTATTTTCGACATGTGAAAGCGAAATATCAATGACGCCAGTCAACACCAAAGCTGAATCCCGCTGCCAGAAAATCCTGGACGGTCATGATCGAGGTCGGCGTCGGTCCGGGGCCGAAAACCGAGTTGGGGTTAATCGCCGTGGCGCGGGTGTCGGCTCGCGCGATTCCCTCCCACAGGTACGTCAGTTCACCGCCGGCCCGAATGGAAATGTCTCGAGTCACGTCGTACGAGAATCGAATGGCAAGTTCCAGGCCTGGGATAAAATCATGGCCAGCGTTGGTGATCTGTGAAACGGTGGTTGCCGTTGCCACATCGGTGGAAAAGTAACTTTGGTTGTTATATAGCGCTGATAGCGCCCCTTCGGTTTCCACTTGGAACCGGCCGGTCTTTTTGACAAACCGACTACCGACTTGTCCGCCGAGGGCGCTATTGCTGACTCGTTGCACAAATCGTTGACTTAGCGGTTGATTGTCTTGAATCGTACTGTCGTTGACGGCAATGTACTTAAAGCCAACATAAGGTTCAACGTAACCGCCTGAACTCAACATTTGCCGAAACTCGCGATTCAAATCAACTACGTTGTATTCCACGTCGAGCAACATGGGCGTGACATCAAGGATGTCTTGGCCATTGACAAACGATACACCGTCGAGGCTCAACCAGCGGACGCCAAATCCTTTGCCAGTTTCCCCCATGAATCCGAATCGATAAGTTTTGCCCCAATAATAATCATTGCCGGTACTGGTGGATTGAGGCGCGACGCCCGCCGGAGCCGCTGGCCGCGATGTACTCTGATACGAGTAATCAAATGTAAAATAAAACCCGGTAGGTACGTTGGCCGCTCCATCCAACGAAGTAAGTTCCGCCGGCGCCCACAACTGCGCGTCATAACCGAAGAAATCATCGGTTAGCGGATTGTTGATGTCGGCAAACGGACGCGCGGATGGTCCCATCGATAATCCCGATGGGCTGTCCTGTGCGGAAACGGCACTGACTGCGGAAATACAAATCGTCAGTGCGGCAATCGTGACTAGAAATCTGCGTCGTAACATGGGGCTATTCCCGAATGCTTCCCTTGTGGGCTGATTACACGTTCGCAGCGCAAATCGCGCTGTGGGCTTCACCGGTAGTATCGGGTTGCCCTGTCGTATCGGTTGAATAAGAAAGTGAAAATTTAACGAATATGCCACAACTACCCGTGACAGCAGGGCCCGGGCGAACCGTGGAATCGCCTACCAACCGCTCAAATGGCGCTCGCTAGCGGTCCGAGGAACGCCAAACATGATTGCGGATTAATTCCACCAGAGCGGGCTCCGCCAACGACGAAAACTCGTAATCGGCGTGCCTGAAATCCTGGCCGACAGAATGGTGCCCGGGCACCACAGCGGTGATAGCCCCGGACGCCGCTGCCGCCGTGGACCCATGCCAGCTGTCCTCCAACACCAGCATCTGCTCCGTCTTCAGACCCATTCGAAGGGCGGACGTCAGATAGATTTCCGGATGCGGTTTGCCGTTTGTGACGTCTTCGGCCGTCAACACGAATTCGAAGCGATTTTGCATGCGACTGATCTGCAAAACCTGATCCACAAAGCGGCGGGTACTGCTGGTGGCAATCGCTTTGGGCAGCTCGAGCGACTCCAACAATTCGAGCAGATCGATCAATCCGGGCAGCGGCTGCAGGTGATCGGCCAATTGGGCTTCAAGTCCCTGGGCAATCGCCTGCTGCAAATCGGCCAGCGACAAGTCCAGTTCCAATTGACAGCGTAATTGCTTCAGCGCTTGGGGCGCCGGCAATCCCATCAATTGCCGTTTCAGTTGACGGGTAAAAACTTTGTCATGCCGCCGCAGGAACTCAGCGATCACGACATCGTACAGGTCCTCAGTATTGAACATCAAACCGTCCAGGTCGAAAACGACACCGGCAATGCTGACGGCACGGGATGGGTGAGATTTATTCATAATTAAAATGTAATGAAATGGCGCTCAGTGCCGCCAGCTCCAATTCCGTCACGTCCGGCCAGTACTTGCCCTTCAATGATTGTCATGCGCAGTTCATAATGCAATCAGTTCTTATAGCGTAAACGACCAGACAACATGTCATCCGATCAAACTCAACAACAGTCGTCACAGCAGCTCAAGTCCTCACAGGAACTCAGTCGCGCTCCGCGCACACCCCCGCTGCAGGTTGACGGTTATGCCATCGAGACGCTTTTGGGAAGTGGCGCTTACGGTGAAGTCTGGTCGGCGGTCGATCGGAAAACCGGCCGGCGCGTGGCGATCAAGTACTATACGCGGAAAACCAGCCTGGACGTGTCATTGTTGTCACGCGAAGTGGAAAAATTAGTGTATCTGTCGGCCGACCGTTACGTCGTGCAATTACTCGACGTCGGCTGGGAAGCTCAGCCGCCCTACTACGTGATGGACTATATCGATAACGGGTCGCTGGAGGACGAACTGAACCGCCGCAATACGCTGCCGGTCGATGAAGCGGTCGAACTGATCGAAGAAATCTGCATCGGCCTGATGCATTTGCATGGCAAGGGAATCCTGCACTGCGATTTGAAACCGGGCAACGTGCTGCTGGACCAGGACAAAAAGCCTCGATTGGCCGATTTTGGCCAATCCCGCTTGAGCCACGAGCAGGCGCCAGCGCTGGGCACGTTGTATTTTATGGCTCCCGAACAAGCGGATCTTAATGCCTTACCGGACGCCAAATGGGACGTCTACGCGCTGGGCGCCTTGCTGTATTGCATGCTCACCGGACACCCGCCGTTTCGCGATGAAACGACACTGGAAGATCTGGAATCCACGGAAATCGAGAATCGCCTGCAACAATATCGCCAACTGATCGAGCGATCCCCCAAACCCACCGCCCACCGAAAAGTACCGGGAGTGGATCGCAGCCTGGCCGAGATTATCGATCGCTGCATTGCCCGGAATCCCAAACACCGCTTCGCCAGTGTCGAAAGCGTGTTGCAGGCGTTGCGACAACGGGATCTGGCACACGCCCGCCGGCCGCTGATCATCCTGGGCGTGCTTGGCCCGCTAATACTGCTGGTGATTACGTCGCTGCTGGCCAGGAACGCATACGAAGACGCCATTTCGCGGTCGGACGAATCGATTATTCGCAAGAGCTTGGAGAGCAACCAGTTTGCCGCTCAGTTGGCGGCGCGATCGGCGGCGGAACAAATCGATCGGTATTTTCGTGTCGTCATGCAACTGGCCGAAGACAACGAGTTCACAAACAAGTTCGCCGAGGTCGTCGGCGACGAACAGACGGAAATACGCGACATGATTTCCCAGCTGGCGGATCCGCATCAAAACGACAACGAATCGCTGGATGGTCTTCGGCAGGAATTCATTGAACACCCGCTTCGCCAGCAATTACAAAACCCGCTGCTAAAAAACCTTCGCGACGCTTCGTATCCGACGGCGGCCAGTTGGTTTTTGTGTGACCATACCGGCACGCAAGTCGCCTCGGTGTTCAATCGCGACGACCCCCTTAACACGATAGGCAAAAACTACGCCTACCGAACTTACTTTACCGGCCGCAAGGAAATTGCCCGTCAAGAAGTCAACGGCAATGTCGTTTTTGACGTTGCCGAAGACATCAACGACCGCGAACACATTACGCGGCCAAATATGTCGGCCATTTTTCAAAGTAGAGCGACGAACATGTGGAAGATCGCCTTTTCGGCTCCCATCTTCAAGGACGGGAAATTTATCGGAATTGTCGCGGTAACCGCCGACATGGGCTCCTTCATCGAGTTCGACAACGCCCAAAACCAATACGTCATGCTGGTCGACGGACGCGTGGGCGATTACCGCGGCACCGTACTGGAACATAAACTGCTTAATGACCTTTCAGACAGTGGAACGGAAATTACGAATTACAGCCGCAGAAAAGTGAATGAAACTGTGCTGAAGAGTTTTGACGACAGGCAAACCGATATCGTGCCGTTCCCCGATCCGATGAGTGATGATGAAATGGGGAAAGAATACGATAAACTCTGGCTGGCATCCTGGGCCAACGTGATCCCAAAAATCAGTTCGCTCGCCAACAATACGGGAAACAAAGAGAACGGCAACGCGCTCAAAGCGATTGCGGTCGAGAATTTGGTGGAAGCCCTCAAACCGTCACGGCAGTTGGGTCAACAACTAGTGAGGCGCGGCGGCGTGGCCTTGTTGTTTTTCCTGTTGGTCACCAGCGGGCTGTTGTTCGTCGTCTCCCGGTCGGTTCGCAAAAGTCGCGAACGGGCCAACCGAATCCTCTCGACGCTGGGCGAATCCAGCTCCCTGCACGACAGGTCCACCTTGCTGGCACCTTCATCTGGGTCGTCGACGCAAAAAAAACGCGATCAGTCCTAGACGGTATGGGCTGTGAGGGTCGGCTAACGACCGGTGGCGGCGCGAAAACTGGACAGGGTAGGAACAATCCTCGGCACCCGTTTTTGATATTCGCGATACTCGTCACCAAACCGCGACACCAATTCGCGTTCTTCAAGGAAAACGATCAATAGCAGCCCCGGAATCATCAATGCGCTCAGCAGATACGTGCCAACGTAATTGCACATAAACGACCATCCAAACATCCCGATCATAATCGCCAGGTATCGAGGATGCCGAACCAGCCGATACATGCCCTGGTCCAGCAAATTGGTGGATTGGCCTTTGATCTCTGGCACGCCGACCAGCGTTTTAAACTTCAAATGGCGCCGCAACAACCGCTCCATAATCCAGGTCGTCACATACATCAGCAATCCAATGCCAAACAGCAACCAATGGGTACCCAGATCCATGCCCAACAATGCATCGCGATACAAAAACAGCATGATTCCGATGGTCAGCATCGCGCCGAACGCCACTGCGTAGGCAGCCACCGCGCCCCGTTTCCGCCAAAAATCTATTAACGGGTGAATGATGACCCAAAATACGACCGCACCTGGCATGGAGACCAGCAACATAACGGCTAAGACATAACGTGCGGTGTCGATTTTTAGGCGCCTCTGGCAACTGGGCTGTTAGTCATCCAATTTCTGCGACCGCGCCGTGTCGGGCAAGTGCGACGAACCTTCGTGCACGATCCGCCGATATTTGAGCAACTGCTGCTTGGCATTCCGCAGTCAATGGCGCAACCACTCATATTTGGGGTCTCATCGTGTTCACTTTGCCGTTTGAGCCCTGGTTTGTTTGATCAACTTTTTAAGTTGGGACAGCGGCCGGGCATTAGCGACGTCTTTTTTCGTCAACCCGCCACGCCGGGCCTGCTTGACCCCGTATCGCATCGTCTGCAAACCATGCGGGCTGTGCGCGTCGGTATTGATCACTACCGGAATCCCCATCGATTTGGCCATGGCGCAGTGCACGTCATTCAAATCCAACCGCGCCGGATGAGCGTTGAGTTCCAGCAGCGTCCCGTGTTGTTTGGCCGCCTGCATGACCGCTTCCATGTCGACGTCGTAGGCGGGCCGCTGGTTCAACAGCCGGCCCGTTGGATGCGAAATGGCCGAAACAAACGGATGCTCGACGGCGCCGATGATCCGGTCGGTGATTTGTGCCCGCGACTGCGTTTGACCGTAGTGGACGCTGGCCGTCACCCAATCGGCTCCGGCCAGCACATCATCGGAGATATCCAGGTCGCCGTTCTCAAGAATGTCGACTTCGATCCCCTTTAGTACGGTGATTCCTTTGAGCCGTTTGTTGATTCGATCGACTTCTTCCCACTGCTCCAGCAAGTGCTGGTCATCCAGTCCATTAGCCATTGCCACCCGCTTGGAGTGGTCGGTAATCGCGATGTATTTGAGCCCCAGTTTTTTTGCGGCCGCCGCCATTTCTTCGATCGTGGCTTTACCGTCAGTGGCCGTGGTGTGCATGTGCAAATCGCCGCAAATGTCCTCCAGCGCAATGAGCTGTGGCAGTTCTCCCGCCGCGGCCCACTCGAATTCCTTTCGCGCTTCGCGGATTTCCGGCGGAAACAGCGGCAAATCCAACGCATCGTAAATCTCTTCCTCGGTGCGGCCCGCGATCCACGTCTCCTTCTCGCCTTTGATTTTGTACAGGCCCCACTCATTGATCTTCAAATCGCGCGATTTGGCCATCGAGCGCAGAATCACATTGTGTTCTTTCGAGCCAGTGAAATATTGCAGCGCCGCGCCAAACGACTTGTCCGGCACGACGCGCAAGTCGATTTGAAAGCCGTCCTTAAGGCGTACGGACATCTTGGTGTCGCCGCGCGCGGTGACCGAGTCGATCATTGGGTACTCGGCAAAACGGTCCATCACCGCTTCGTGGTCGCAGGATGTCACCAACATATCCAGGTCGCCCACCGTTTCCTTGCCGCGGCGGTAGCTGCCCGCAAATTCCAGCTGGTCGATAGCTTTGCAGTCGGCAAAATGTTCGCGCAATTCACTGACCAGTTCGTCGGCATCGGACCAGAATTTACGCCGCTCTGCCGCGGCGGCGATGGAAATGCCGTCGAGAATCGCCTGCTCCGTCTTAGCCGCGAATCCCTCCAACTCGCGGACTCGCCCCTGCTCGCACGCATCTTGCAACTCCTCCAGCGTAGTGATTCCCAGCTCGTGGAACAGCACAGCGGCTTTTTTGGGCCCCAGTTTGGGAATTCGCAGCATGTCCAATACCGACACGGGAATCTCTTCCAACAGTTCGTCCAACTGTTTCAAACTGCCAGTGTTGACGAGTTGTTTGCATTTTTCGGCAACTGATTTGCCAATTCCCTCGATCTTGGTTAGATCGAAGCTCTCGTGGATCAAGGTCGACACGGATTCCGTCATGTCTTCGATGACCCGCGCGGCATTGCGATAGGCCCGCAACCGAAACGGGTTGGTGCCGGTGAACTCCAGCAAGTCCGCCAGCTGTTCCAGGGTGTCAGCGATCTGTTGGTTGGTCATAAATTGGGTGCTTTTCCATTGTTGGCCGAACGACATTCTAACGAATCAGTCACGAATTTCGCGTAAAATTCGAACCGCCTCGTCGGTCCTCCGACCTCTGCACGACCTGGCCACAAGAAACCACGTGCCGGCGGCATCAGCAACGAGGCGGGGGTGGTCGTCCATCGCGCCGGCAATTAATTTGACGCCTGCCCCTGGCGGCGGCCGGCGATTCCATCAAGTGCCTTCGGGAGTTTGAATAATGCTTGTTGTATTCCGATTGATCAGTGCCATGCTGCTGGGCATGTTGCTGAGCAGCTCACTGATCGCCGACGTGAGGTTGCCGGCGATATTTGGCGATCATATGGTGCTGCAGCGGGACGAACTGGTTCCCATCTGGGGCTGGGCGGAACCAAACGAAGCAGTCACGGTGACAATCCTGGATCAAATTCACACCGTGAAAACAAAAAATGATGGACATTGGAGGATCGAATTAAAACCGGAGCCAGCCGGCGGCCCCCACGTGATGACGATCACCGGGACCAACAAAATTGAGCTGAGCAACGTTATGTTTGGCGAGGTGTGGATTTGTTCCGGCCAATCCAACATGGCCTGGGCGGTCAGCTCCAGCGATGATGCCGACTTGGAATCGTTGACAGCGGACTACCCAAACATTCGGTTGATCTCGGTGCCCAACGTGGGAACCCAAATGCGGCAAACCGAGTTCCAAGGCGCTTGGCAACCATGCACGCCGGAATCGGTGAAAAGTTTTTCGGCGGTCGGTTATTTTTTTGGCCGGCAGTTGCACCAGACCCTTGATGTCCCCGTCGGCTTGATCGACAACGCCTGGGGCGGCTCGGCCGTCGAAGCCTGGATCGACCGCGATGTGTTGGATGCCGACGAGTCATTTCGGCCACTGATGGAGCACTGGCGGAAACTGGAATCGGAATACGATTACGATAAGATCGTCGCCGAGCACCAAAGGAAAATGAAAAAGTGGGAAGCGGAAGCTGCAGCGGCGAAAGAAAACGACCAACAACCGCCGCCTCGTCCACGCGGTCCGGGCCGCAACCTGCTCAAGGGAAACCAGCGGCCCGGCAACTTGTATGCCGGAGTGTTGCACCCGCTGATCGGATACCGAATACGCGGTGCCATCTGGTACCAGGGCGAATCCAATGCGAGCCGCGCGGTGCAATACCGGTCATTGTTTCCCAAAATGATCCAAAACTGGCGTGATGCATGGGGCCAGGGTGATTTTTCATTTTATTGGGTACAGCTGGCCGATTTTCGAGCGGAATCGGCGGCACCCGCTGAAAGTGACTGGGCGGAATTGCGCGAAGCCCAGACGATGGCCATGCAGTTACCCAACACCGGTCAAGCCGTAATCGTGGATTTGGGCGAAGCCAACGACATTCATCCTCGCAACAAACAGGACGTGGCAAACCGACTGGCCCGGTGGGCTTTGGCGCGCGACTACGGTTTTCAGCTGGCGCACCGCAGCCCGCAGTATAAGGAAATGTCCATTACTGACGGCAAAGTGACTTTGCAGTTCGATCATGTCGGTTCCGGACTAAGGACGTTTGATGTGAATCAGCCTCGCGGGTTTGCCATCGCCGGCGAAGATCGCAGGTTTGTGTGGGCCAATGCAAGAATGGTCGATCGTCAGACGATCGAAGTTTGGAGCGACGAAGTGCCGCAGCCCGTGGCCGTCCGCTATGCGTGGGGCGACAATCCAGTGTGCAATGTACAAACTGGCGACGGATTACCGTTGACGCCGTTCCGCACCGATGATTGGCCTTTGATTACCCAGGACAAACACGTTCGCTAGTTTATCGACTACACCAGCGCACTTAGATCATTCAGGCCGATCGGTTCGCGGCAGGTGAATGGTTCGCCGTATCGCACGCCAATCGTCTTGCCCCAATAAGCCGCTTCATCGCGAAACTGGTCCATGAAGGACGGAGAATGTTGTTCGCGGCCCGCCACGAACTGGCTGTGGTAACAACGGATCGCTTCGATCTTGCGGTCCCATTCGTTCGAGATGTCCAGAATAAACGCCGGCTGGATCGCCAGGCGGAGGTGGACGCAATAATAGTTGTAAATCCGTTCGGGATGATGCGGCTGCCCCGGCATGTCGGTTTTGGTCAGCTTGGACCAAAACCGCGCCGCCTCAGTCAATTGCGTCGCTGCGATGTGATCCGGATGGGCATCGATCCAATACGGCGCGAACAGAAATCGGGGGCGGGTCTGACGAATAACGGCAGCCAATTTCTCACGATTTTCCAACGTCGCTTCCAGACATCGATTTGGCAGCCCCAGATTCTGTCGCCACGCCACGCCCAGCACCTCGCTGGCCGCCGCCGTTTCAGCAGCTCGAACCGAGGGACTTCCGTGCGGCGTAGGTTCACCATCCGTCAAATCCAGAATGCCGACCGCCCGGCCGCCAGCAATCATCTGGATGATGGCGCCGCCCATGCCCAACTCGGCATCATCAGGATGCGGAGCAATTACCAGCGCGTGAAGATTTTCAGTCATGTGTCTATGTTGTCAATTTCACAGGGCGGAACGCAGCATATCCAGGCAGCACAATGCCTGAGTCAACTATGGGAACTATTTTCAAAATTTGAAAATTCTTCAACCCGGCTGCTACCAATCGCGCCGCCAATTAGTCTTTGTCTCACAAATCCGCCAGCTTGCACAAATTAGGAAAACAGATGCGTCGTCTACGTTGGACGTAAATCACTTTTATGATCAACTGGACTGGACGACGTTCGACGTGTCTGAGAATGTACGCACGCACCGAGGCCGTTGGGCATTTTTCAAGGATGAAATGATGCGATTTTTTTGTGCCGCGTGTTTGGTTGGAATCGTGGTCGCCAGTCTGGGTTGCATGCGGTCTGGAGATTGATCACGGCCCATCCAGGCGAACCGGCCT
>JBFILF010000120.1:0-12530 GCA_041599835.1 Pirellulaceae bacterium | reverse complement strand
TCCGGTCAATCCACCACGCCGTCAGGACTGGAATGGATTCGTGTCGACGCGTCCGGTTCCAGTGACAACGTCCCGCTGCACTGGAGCTATTACGTCATCAATCACTCCGATGGTCGGCGAGTGCAGTTGGTATTTACCACCGAACCGGCATTGGCGGCGACGTTTGGCGGAGCCGATTTGACGCTGGTGAACAGCATTGCCTTTGCCGACAAAGCGGCTGCCAAAACTCAAAACGCCAGTTTCAAACAACAAGATTGATTTGTGCGGGGTGTCGGCAGTGCGGTTTAGCAGCCCGCCGTCGGCACCTGCGGGCGCCGGCTCCTCGGGGGTCGGGGCGCCGGACTGCGGGCGCCGGCACTGGCGGCGGGCAGGGCATCGCAGAAGAGGGCCATTACGGCGGCGGCAACTCAATTGCCTGACAGCTTTCGGACGAGCCGCAGCGGCTCGATCGAGATTGAGGTGCGCCTACTTGAGTCGGCCATTGCGAATGCGGTAGTTTTGATCATCCACCCGATCCGCGGTTGAATGACGCCAGGAATCGATCGATGCTCGAACTGTTTGACCAAATTCAAGAGGCCGTCACCGAGATACGTCGACACTGGCAGGGCAGCCCTTCAGCCGGCATCATTCTCGGCACGGGACTGGGTCCGCTGGTCGAGCAAATCGACGTCGAAGCTTCCATCGATTACGGCGACGTTCCCCACTTTCCGGTTTCGACCGCCACCAGCCATCGGGGCCGCCTCGTGTGCGGATCGCTGCACGGTCTGCCCGTCATGGCGATGGAAGGTCGATTCCATATGTACGAGGGATACCCACTCAAACAAATCACGTTGCCGGTGCGAGTGTTCAAAGCCATGGGGGCCGATCTGTTGGTCGTCTCCAACGCTTGTGGCGGACTGAATCCGTATTACCAATGCGGAGACATCATGTTGATTGACGATCAAATCAACTTGATGGGGGACAATCCACTGATCGGAATCAACGACGATCGGCTGGGCCCGCGCTTTCCGGACATGTGCGAGCCGTATTCGCGGGATTTGATCGAACGAGCCCTCAAGATCGCGCGGCGCGAAGATATCGTGGCCCATCAAGGCGTGTTTGTGGCGGTAGCTGGGCCCAATCTAGAAACTCGCGCAGAGTATCGTTTTTTGCGGCTGATCGGAGCAGACGTGGTGGGCATGTCGACCGTTCCGGAGACAATCGTGGCGGTGCACAGTGGAATGCGGGTTGTGGGTTTTTCGGTGATCACCGACATGTGCCTGGCCGATGCGCTGGAACCGGCCGACGTAAGCGAAATCATTCGCATCGCGAATGAGGCGGCCCCGCAACTGACCAAGCTGGTGGTCGGCGTGCTGTCCGAAGAAACTTCGCATCAACCAGTGACTTAGCCCGATGGCGTAATGATGGCGTAATGGCGTAATGATGGCGTAATATCGTGAAGTCGTGGAACCTGGACGAATCCGGCCTCGTGGTGTCCGGTCTCGTGGTGTCCGGTCTCTCAGTTTCCACCCGCGATGTCGAGTCCGCGTGTGAAACGATTGCCAATGCCTGGTCGTCGCGTCCGCGTTTCGGTTTCATTCTCGGCACAGGCTCATCGGAAGTTGCCCGGCAGATCCAGGTGCAACAACAACTGCCGTATCACGATATACCTGGTTTCATTCGCTCGACGGCTATCGGTCACCGCGGGCTACTGGTTTGCGGCGACCTGGCTGGCGAATCGGTGATCGCGATGGACGGCCGGTTTCATCTGTACGAAGGATATGAATTCAGCCAGATTGCGTTTCCCCTGCTGGTGATGCGCCAGTTGGGAGTGGAAATACTGTTCGTCAGTAACGCCGCTGGTGGAGTGAATCCACGTTACCAAAGCGGTGATCTGATGTTGATTGAAAGCCATCTGGATTTGATGTTTCGCCGCTGGGCCGCTTGTAAAAATCTAACCGGTGGCGACGCGGAAAACCCGCTGCAGGTCGTGCCTGAACGGGATGGCTGGTTGCCGTTCTATGACCGAGATTTGCTGTTCCACGCGCGACAGCACGCGATCGAATCCGGAATTGCACTGCATAGCGGCGTGTACGCAGCGATGCTGGGACCAAATTACGAGACACGGGCGGAGTATCGTTTTCTCCGCCGCGTCGGTGCCGATGTCGTCGGCATGTCCACGGTGCCCGAAGTGATTGTCGCGACCAATTTAGGGATTCGCGTGCTGGCCTGTTCGATCGTGGCCAACGTGGCCAACCCCGACCAGTTGGCGCCGATCACTGGAGGACAAGTGGTCGAGGCTGCCGCCAGCGCGGCCTCCCGATTCAGTACTTTGGCCCGCGGAGTGATTGAACGCGACATTCGCAACAACTGCAGGTCGTAACGCACCACTTTGTCCTCGCTTTTGTCCTCGCTTTTGTCCTCGCTCGCTAGCGTGCTCGGCGGATGGGATTCGACAGCCGTGTTTCCGACCTGGCGGAAACTTCGCACGTGCCCTGGTGCTATTATTCCGGCCGTAACCACATTAAATCTCTATTTGGTTGGCGGTCGTTCCTCTGCTAGACTCGCTCGCCCCGAGGGCCGTGAGGTGGGCAACAGCCGCCCCCAGCCCGGCATCCATCCCTACAGTTCAAGGAAGAACACATGACGGCTCGCTGTTGGCAATCGTTGGTACTGGTCGGCATTTTGTTGGGTCAAGCGGCGTCGGTGGCGGGATGGCAGACCGAGCCGCCGGCAACCGCCGTGCCGGCGTCGACCGCCCAGCCACTCCAACAATCGGCGGCCCTCGAGCAGCCACTGCAACGGCCCTTTCCGCCGCTGGATGCGCCGATGCAGGAGTTTGTGGAGAAGCTGTTGAGTTTCTGGGAATCCAGCTCGTCACAGATACAACTGTACCAATGTAAGTTCACCCGTTGGGAATACGATCCGCAGTTGGTGACGTGGCGCAACGAGAAAAACCATTTGGCGGCCAGCGCCATATCCAAGGGCAAGATCCGATACGCCACGCCGGACAAGGGCCGCTACGACGTTGACGAGCGGTGGGAGTTTGCCGGGCCGCCTCAGCAGCCAGGCGGAAATCCCAAATTCACGCGCGGGCAGAACGAACAAGAACGGTGGATTTGCGATGGCCAATCGATTTACGAATACGATTTCATCAACAAGCGACTCAACGAATTGAAACTGCCGCCCGAGGCACAAGGAGAGGGACTCAAAAACAGTCCATTGCCGTTTGTGTTTGGAGCCAAGGCCCAGGAGTTACTCGATCGCTATTGGGTGCGCGATGTGACGCCACCGGCAGCGCAACAGAAAGGTGAATACTGGATCGAAGCCTGGCCCAAGCGGATGGGCGATGCTCGCGAATACAAAAAGGTGGAAATTATTTTGTCGCGCGATCCGTTCCTGCCGAAATCCATTCATCTGTACGCGCCGAATTATGACGAGAAAACCAATCCGGCGAAAATGGTGTTTGAGTTTGAAGATCGTGAAATCAACGGCCACCTGAACCAGCTGAATAACTTTCTGGGATTTTTCATTCGCCCCAATACACCACGGGGCTGGCAACGGGTTCAAAAGAAGTTGATGCAGGATGATCCGGGCCAATCGGCAGTGCCGCAGATCGGCCAAGTGCCGGGTCAGCAAAATTCGAAATAGCCGGGCCAAGCAGCTTGGTTGAGGGTCGCCAATGCTTGGCCCCCTTTCGCAGCAGACTCCTTTCGCGGCAGACTCCTTTCGCGGCAACGGTCCGACGTGCGTTGCCACATCAAGCTCGCAAACGGCGCGGCTGGGCGCAGGGTCAGTAACAGCTTTTCAGCTTGCCAATCAGGGAACGCCAGCAGACGGCGACGCACCGCTTGCGCGACCGCCAATCGATGGATGAAATTTCTGGCTGCAATGCGTGGTTACGACCGCGTTTCGCTGATGTAGCGCTTGGATCATCCTGGTGGATCCAAAATCTCGGACATTTTTTGCGTTTTTGCCGGTCTGATAGCGTGCAAGCCGCGTTGCCTGTTAATAGAATCCGAACAATACGAGGATTTCATTCAAATCTCGCCATTCATCTATTTCTCATTCCCTTCCACTACGTGAGATGAGGACACACCCATGTTTCGCAACCTGCGAAAAGTTCGCCGCAAATCCTCCGCCGGTCGTCGCCAGACCGCGCGGAACGCGGAATATTCGCGATCTAACTTCGGTCAATTTGAAAAGCTGGAAGAGCGTTATTTGTTGGCCTGGGTCGGCTTCTTTGACGGCATCACGCTGGATTTAGTGCAAACCGTCGATGACGGCGATGTGACTATCGACAACAGCGGGCTGGGCGGCGCGTTTCGCACGACGGACAATTCTGGTTCGTTGACGTTTGTCGATGCGCAAAATGTTACCGTGACGATGCTGGACAATACAGCCAACCAGTTGAATTTCGAAATCGAAACCACGCATACCGGCAATGTCACTTTGAATCTGGGGCATGGACCACGAGACGTTGCCTTTTCGGGATTTGGCATTCCCGGGATTGCCAACACGGTCGGTGGCAATATTACGGTCAATGCCGGTAATGGTCCGCAATTCGTCAGTTTGGCACCAGTGGTGATCATTCCGGTTCCGTTTCAAACAGGCGGTTCGGCCACCTTCAATTTGGGCGACGGCTTTGACACGGTGTACAACAATGAGAACTTCGTCATCATCGGTGGCGATTTGCGGATGACGGGTGTCAATTTATTCCGCTACACCGACTTTTTGTTCCCGGCTCCGTTGAATGCCGATTTAAAAGTCGGTGGTGACCTGGTGATGGATACTAGCAACGAGGACACCGAATCGTTTCTGTTGGAGGGAGGCACTTTTCACGACACGGATGAAGCTCGATCCATCATCAGCGGTGATTTCATTTACATCGGTGGCGAAAACATCGATCACATCAATCTCAATGACACGTATATTCAAGGCAACGTGAATATCGATCTCGGATTGGGAACGCCGTTTTTTGGTGATCCGCAAAACGTGACCACGACGCTGACGCTGCCGCTGATTTTCGGCGGACCGACGGCCCAAATTGATGGCAACATCAGCATCACCGCCGGTGATTCAAACTTGGGCAACGTCATCACGCTCGATGGCGAGTTCTTTGGCAACACCGTGACCTACAACGGCGGTGATCTCGTGGATCAGGTCAGTTATGGGCTGCTCGGCGGCCAGGCTGACGTGCGGGCCCTGATGGGCGGCGGCGATGACCTGTTTGTCCTGAGCACCGACGTCAACGTGCTGGATATCGATTTTGGCAACGATATCGGCGATGTATTTGACAACCAGTGGGGCCAGTTCACGTTTGACTCGGACATCACCAATTTCCAGTGGTTCGACCATTTGTACACGCAGGGCGATGACCGGCTGGTAATGAACCAATTGGCGGATACCGGCGATATTGTCATCGACAACGACGGCGGCATCACGGGCATCGACTGGCGGTTGTTCACGGGGCTAGGTGGCGTCGCCTCGACCACGCCAGCCGACAGCCTGGAGCTGAATATGCTCAACAACACGGGCAACGTGGAAATGGATTTGATCAATCCGGTGATTGCTTTTTTGACCTTGAACCTTGGTAACGGCGATCGAAATGTCGACTTCACCGGAACCTCCAACAATCCCTTGCGCGATCTCGTGATCTCGGCCAACGTGGGCGATCAAAACGTCGCGCTGTCCACCAATGCGGCGCTGGCGGTGGCCACACTGGACATCGATCTGGGTGTGGGTTTCGACACGGTGGATGAAAACGGTAACGACCTGATAATTTCCGAGGACCTGTTTTTCCGAGGCGTCAACGTATTTGAAAATGACGGCATCTTGTCGGTCACTGGAATGGCCTCGATCGGCAACGGCTTTGAAGTGGAAAACTCGGTGTTCGCCAACAACACCAGCATGAATGTCGGGGGCCGTTTAACGTATACGGGCGGCGCCGGCCGTGATGAAGTGAGGCTCAACGGAGTCATTGACACCAACATTGGCAGCCAGACCATTGTCGACCTGGGAGACAACATCACTGGCGGCACGCAATCGGTGTTGCTCGACAATCCAAACGCCTCAATCGGCGGCAGCTTGCTGGTCGATTCGACCAGCGCGGTGAATCCCGATTCGTTCGTCTCCGTTCCAGGTGCCGTGCTGGGTGGCAACGTCGTCATCAATTTCGGCGACGGCCCCAACACGGCGGTGATCGGCGGCACGTTTATCGGGATCTCGGTGCTGTATGTCGGCGGCAACGGCGTCGACGACGTCACGTTTGGCACGACCGGCAACCCGGCCAACGTCAACATCAAGCTCCGTGGCGGCGACGACACGTTTACACTGTTGGCCGGTGCCAATATCAACCCTCGGTTGCGGGTTGATTTCGGCAGCGGCAACGATGTGTTCACCAACAATTTTGGGCCGTTCACGTTTGACACCATCTTGTTAAACCTGGATGGTTTTAATCGGTTTTACGACGTGGGGCCCGACCAATTAAGACTGACGCAGGTGGCCGATACCGGCCTCATCACGATTGATAACAATGGCGCTGGCAACTCGATTCGCTTGATCAACACCGTCACCACGGAAATGGCTCCGGCATCAAACGTGCGGCTGAACCTGTTGCCCAATTCCAGCACCAATGTCCGCATCGACTATGATTCGCCGCAAGCGGGGAATACGATTTTGGATCTGAAGGCTGGCAATCGGAATGTGAATTTCATCGGCACCAGCAACCAAATCGGCGGATTCCTACGGATCGAAGCCGGCGACGGCGTGCAGAACGTGACCTTGGCCGTCAACGCGGATTTGCATGTGACTGGGTCGACCGTCATCAACTTGCGCGACCACTCGGACATCGTTGACGACGGTGCCAACAACGTCAACGTCGGCTCGCATTTCATCCTCCGCGGCGTGAACACGTTTATCAACGACAACACGCTGACGATCGGTGGTAACCTGACGATGAATACCAGCTTTGACGCATGGGCGTCCATTCTGGAAAACCTGGGCACCATGAATGTGTCCGGACGGCTGAATTACATCGGTGGTGGCGCCGTGGACGACGTGCTGCTGGCCGGCGCCAACATCGGTGATGTCGCCGTGATTAATCTCGGCACCAGCTTTGAACCATTCGTGCTGCAGGACGTCGACTTGCGAGGCTCCACGCTGGGCAATGCACTGCGGATGTTTGCGGGCAGTTCAGCCGGTGGCAACCTGGTTTTGACCGATGCGGCGACAACAGTCGGGGGTGATGTTACGCTGAACTTCGCGGCCACCACGACCAACAACAACGTCACGTTGCTGGGCACCTATAGCGGCACCTACGGGACGTATCGTGGCGGAAGTGGCGTGGACAATGTGGTATTCGGCGCCACCGCGCCCAACATGAATTTTGTTACTCGCCTGGGCGCCAGCAATGACTCATTCGAACTGCAGGCAGCCGCGTTTTTGATGGCGTTGCTGCTGGATGGCAATGCTGGAAACGATACATTTATTGATGGCATTGGCCCGCCATATCCGTTCCCGGTAACGGTGCTGAATATCCCCTAACCATTGCCCACATGGGTAAAGCTGAATTTGCCTGTCGCGTTGACCCAAAGCGATCGCGCTTTGGTCAATCCCTCTACGTGTTGCGCGCTTGCGGTGCCGGGCTATTTCATCGCGCATGCTTCATGATCGCCCAGCGAAAATCGGGCAATTTGATTGATACTCGGTTCAGCCGAGATTATCATATTTCCGATTATGAGGATTTTGAGGATTCCCGCGCAACTGCAATCAAGTTGGTGCGCCGGGATTTTCCATCCGTCTGCGTTTGAAGCGCAATATTGCCGTCACGACGAACAGCTGAGTTTTTCCCACCCGCTTCCCTCGTTTAATTTGAAGGCCCACGATGATCGACCAATGGTTCAATGCGCAGCGAAAGAGCAAGCGACAACTAAGTCCCAACGGCGGCAGTCGAGATAACCGAGATAACCACGAGTTTGGCCGGTTTGAAAAGCTGGAAGACAAAATCTGCCTGGCCTTTCTGGGATTCTTTGACGGCGTCACGCTCGATATTCTGCAAACGGCTGACGATGGTGACGTCTTAGTCGAAAACTCTACCGGTGTTTGGCGCGCGACTGACAATTTGTCCACGTTTACTTACGTCAATGCCACCAATGTCACCGTGACCATGCTGGACAATACGGCGAATCGACTGGATTTTGCCCTGGAGACGGAGCATGCCGGCAACGTGGAACTGCATTTAGGCGATGGCGTACACGATCTGTTTTTTCTGGGCGGATTGAACACGATGGGTGGTGACCTGGTCATCACTGGCGGAGACGACACGCAACAAGCTGATTTGTCATTCAACACGGCACTGACCGTCATCGGTTCGGCCAACATCGATTTGGGCCAGGGTTTCGATTCGGTATTGGTCAACGGACAGATCAATGGAGATCTAAACGTAACCGGAGTAAACGATTTTGATAGCCCATCATTGACCGTCGGTTTGTTTCCCGGGCCCCCGTTCCAGGGAGGGGACGTGACGTTCGACACCACGAATGAAGATACGGAATCCTTTTCGGCTGTGGGCGGCGGCACGATCTGGGGCGATTTCACGTATACCGGCGGCCCCAACGTTGACAGCGTCAACCTCGGTGGCGTGATCAACCAGAACGTCAATATCGATTTGGGTATTTCAACGCCGTTCATCGGCGCCCCGCAGTCCGTGGATGTCAGCGGAACCGTCACCGGCGACACGACCATCGTCGCCGGCGATTCGTTTCGCGGGAATGAAATCACGTTTTCCGGATTGGCAATGGGCGACGTGATGATCACCGCCGGCGATACGCCGGCCATGAATGAGATCATTCTGATCGGCGAAACACAGGGCAACGTGGTCTCGTATACCGGTGGCAACCAGATCGACGTCGTCAACTACGCCTTGGCTGGCCTTCAAGCCGACGTGTTCGCCAACATGGGCAGCGGCGATGACATCTTTCGAATGTTCTCTCAGGTCAATCTGATGGAAATCGACTTCGGAAACGACCTGGGTGATGTTTTCGAAAACAACGTCGGCCAATTCAACTTTGAGTACGACATCCTCAACTTTCAGTTTTTTGATCATTTCTACACGGTGCTCGATGACACGCTGGTCATGAACCAGCTGATCGACACCGGAGACATACTGCTGGCCAACGGCGGCGGAATCTTGGGATTCGACTGGACGATGCTCACGGGCCTGGGTGGCGTAACCTCGACCTCGCCCGCGGAAAACCTCATCCTCAACATGCTGCCCAATACCAACAACCATGTAGAAGTCGATCTGTTTAATCCAGTCATCAACAGCATTACGATGAATCTCGGTGATGGCGACCGCGATATTCGCTTTACCGGTTTTGCCAACAATCCGTTGCGCGACATTGTGATCAATGCCGGAGCCGGTACCCAGAACGTTGACCTGGCCGTGAATCACCCGCTGGGCGTGGCCACACTGGAAATCAATCTGGGGTCCGGGTTTGATACCGTCGACGATAACGCCAACAATCTGATCATCGACGAGGACCTGTTCTTCACAGGCGTCAATCATTTCGAACATGACGGCCTGCTGTCGGTGTTTCGCGATGCGTTCATCGACAATTCCGGCGAAAACGAAAATTCCGTGTTCGCCAGCAATGGAACGATGACGGTCGGCGACGAATTTACTTATCTGGGCGGCGGCGGCAGTGATGAAGTGCGTCTCAATGGCGTGGGTGGCGCGACGATCAATGGAGCCGCATTGATCGATCTGGGCGACAGCACCGGTGGCTTGCCTCAATCGGTGCAAGTCGACAGTTCGAACACCAGTTTTGGTCAGAGTTTAACCGTCATCTCCACTAGTTCGTTGGGCGACGATACCTTCGTTGCCGATCCCGGCACCCAGTTCCACGGCGATATCAACATTGACCTGGGCGGTGGCAACAACCAGGCGACCATTGTCGGCGTTTTTGCTGGAGGCAACGTTTCGTACGCAGGTGGCTCGGGCGTCGATAATGTGGTTTACGGCCTGACCGGCGGTCCGGCCCTGATCAACGCCAGCCTCGGTGCCGGCGACGACATTTTTGATTTGATGGGGGGCGTGAATATCGCCAGTCCATTGATCATTGATTTCGGACCAGGTAATGACACGTTCATCAACGGTTACGGCATCTTTGATTTTGATGCCATGTTGGGCGGCCTCAACGGATTCAATCATAACTACGTCTTTGCAACCGGCAGTTTGACATCCACGCAAGTCGAGGACGTCGGCGATATTACCGTCGATAACAACGGTCTGTTGCAGAGCATTCGCTTTATCAATGGTGGAACCAGCACGCTGATGCCGGTCACCCACCTGACGATCGATCTGCTCAGCGGAACGTCGACCAATCTCGATCTTGATTTGGACAATGCCTTGGCGGGCAACTTGTTTGTGGAACTGGATAACGGACTCCGCAATCTGAATTTCATCGGTGCCAACAATTCCATTGGCGGCAACCTCACCATCACCGGCGCTGCCGACGATCAAATCGTCGAACTGGCGGTCAACAACTCGTTGACCGTCGGCGGCCACGCAACGATCAGCCTTGGTTCAGCGGGAGGCGGCGGCGATGTCGTCGACGAAGATGCCAACAACATCACCATTGGCGGCAATCTGGACCTGATCGGCGTCAACCTGTTTGAAAATCATGGCACGATGGCGGTCGGTGGTCATGTGCTGGTCGACAACTCTTCCGCTGTGGCCGACAGCCTGTTCGGTGACGCTACCACGATGACAATCGTCGGTAACTTCACCTACCTCGGCGGCGGCGGATCAGATGAGGTGGAACTCAATGGAGTCGTTGGCGGGACGAGTATCGGTGGCGACGCGTGGATCGATCTCGGAGATAGCATATTTGGCGGCTCTCAAGCAGCATTATTTGATGTGTCGACCAGTTCGGTCGGCGGCAGCCTAACCGTCATGGCCGCCAATGCGACCGGCGGAGACTTATTCCAGTCGACCACCGGTGCAAGCTTTGGCGGCGACATCACCGTTAACCTGGGGCACGGAACCAATAACGCGAACATTGTCGGCGTCTTCGGTGGTTCAAACGTTCGCTACACAGGCGGCGCAGGCGTCGATAACGTGACGTTTGGTACGACCGGCAACCCGGCGGATGTGAACGTGAAACTCGGTGCCAATGACGATACGTTTACGCTGCTGGCCGGGGCGGCCATTAGCCCCACATCGCTGCGGGTCGATTTTGGCGGTGGCAACGATACGTTTGTGAATAACTTCGGCGTCTTTACGTTCGACGCCCGCCTGCTCAACTGGCACGGCTACAATCGATTCTACGACCTGGCAACGGACAGCCTGAACATCGTCCAGGTCCAGGATACCGGCGATGTCACGGTGGACAACAATGGGACGGGCGAAGCCATCCGGTTGGTCAATGCATTTGTCACGGAGATGACGCCGGCCACCCACGTGCGACTGAACCTGTTGCCCGGTTCCAGCACCAACGTCAACGTCGACTACGACTTGCCGCTGGCGGGCAATACGATCCTCGATTTGAAAGCCGGAAACCGGAATGTCACGTTCACCGGTGACAGTAATCAGATTGGCGGATTTTTGCGGATCGAAGCCGGCGACGGCATCCAAAATGTACACCTGGCCGCTAACGCGGACCTGGGCGTCGGCAGTTCGACCGTGATCAACCTTCGCGGTGACGTGGATACGGTTCAGGACGGCGCCCATAACGTCAGCACCGGAACGAACTTCATACTTCGCAGCGTGAACGACTTCAGCAACAACAACACGCTGACGATCGGCGGCAAGCTGACGATGAACACTACGTTTGATTCGTTGGCTTCGGTCCTGAACAACTTGGGCACGATGAACATCGGCGATCGATTGACCTATCTCGGCGGCATCAGCACCGATGACGTGCTGCTGCGGTCAGGAGCCAACATTGGCGGTGTCGCCATCATCAGCCTGGGGGCCAGCAATGTGCCGTTGCAGTCACAGGACGTTGACCTGAGCGGTTCGTCGATCGGTGGCGCCTTGCGGATGTTTGCCGGTACATCGTTTGGCGGCAACTTGGTGTTGAGCGACGCGGCGACGAACGTTGGCGGAGATGTCACGCTGAACTTCTCGTCCAGCACCACCAACAACGACGTCACGTTATTGGGAACCTATAGCGGCACGTACGGCACCTACCGTGGCGGTAGTGGAATGGACACCGTCACCTTGGGCGCGACGGCCAATAACATGAGATTTGTTACCCGCCTGGGCATCGGCAACGACACGTTCACTTTGGACGCGGCCACGTCCCTGTTGTCACTGATATTGGACGGCAATGCCGGCAACGATACGTTTAATGACGGCATCGGAGCCCCGTATCCGTTCCCGGTGGCGGTGCTGAACATTCCATAAGGATCATTGTCTGTCTGCTTGGTCTTCGTCCGCGCGCGACGAGTGTCTGCAAGTGCCGGCGCGCGGATTAACGGCGCGCAGATCAACGGCGCGCGGATCAACGGCGCGCGGATCAACGGCGCGCGGATCAACGGCGCGC
>JBFILF010000119.1:0-12554 GCA_041599835.1 Pirellulaceae bacterium | reverse complement strand
TTTCATAGATTTTTCGAATCGAACCCCGCGGAACCAACTGCCACATTCGCTCGTGCCCATAGTAGATGACAATTTTGCCGAAAAATTCAATGCCGCCGATCGCCAGCGCCTGGTCCACCGTCCCCGTCACGGCCAAGGCGATGCTGATGGTTGTCATCGTGGCGATCACCCGCCACGTGCAGCCTTTTAAGATCGATCGTAAATGGGATTCTCGCGACGAAGGCTTCGATACAGTCATAACTTGCGTTTCCCGACAACTGGCGCTGGCAAATGCACGAAATGCATTCGAAGTGTCCTAACGGAAACCAAACGATTGAGAAAGCCCAATCGCTGCAAAGCCACTTGATCGCGCAAAGCGCACGACCGATAAGTCCGTCAACCTTTCCCTGGATTTGCTGTTCCATCAGTTGCGCAAAGTAGTCGGTTTGTTTTCCAAATTTCCTGTTTTGACCAATAGCTGCAATCCTCAGACTCCGATACCAGTTTTGGTCCCGCCAGCACGATAATTCCCCCATGAACCGCTCGTTCAATTGAGTGAAATGTTACCTGAACACTTCCAGGAGACTCCGATGAATTCCGTTTTCGGACGACGCTTTGCCTTAGTCGCCATGTTCGCGGTGCTTTTGGGAGGGACCCCAGCAATTGTTAACGCCACTGATGGCCTCAACCCCAGTCGTTTTTCGATCCGGTCGAACGCATTGAACAACCAGCGGATCACGGTCGAACTGCGCGAGAATCAACAAATTCGCACCAACCCGCTGCGCGACTCGGCCATCACGGCCCGCATCTCCGGCGCGGTGGAGCATCTTTCGAAACCCGATGCGGCCGCGATTTCCATTGCCCGAATCCAGATGCCGACGCCCAGTGCGACGACGCCAGCCGCACCAGCAGCACCGATCGCCGTGGCCTCCGCGGCCGTGAAATTGCTCGACCTTGACTCACGTCCGCTGGAAATAATGCCGCCCGAACGCAATCAAAGTCTGTTGCTTGACGGCGTTCAAACATCGACCGCCTTCGTTGAAGCGTTGTGGAATCGGGCAACCCAGCTGACCAGCAACCTGTCCCGAATCAGCCAGCTGGAGGCGTCACCATCCGAGGCGTCGATTCCGCTGGTGGCACCTGCCGAGCAA
This sequence comes from Pirellulaceae bacterium, assembly GCA_041599835.1. GTDB lineage: Bacteria > Planctomycetota > Planctomycetia > Pirellulales > Pirellulaceae > CAJQPP01. The sequence continues at coordinate 11,424 of JBFILF010000119.1, read as the reverse complement.
CCGAAATCCCGAGTGCCGGCATCTACCGCGAGTTGGCGGCGAGAGGTCCAACCGAAAACGACACCTGATTCGCCAGTAACGTCCGCCACTCTGAAAAAACTGTCCTGCGGAAACATGATGACTTTTTCGTTTGAAGATGAGCAGGATTTGCGGACCCAGATCGGCACCAATTCCGGCGGATGCTTCGTCAACGATGAGGACCCGGCGACCGACGTGTTTTACCCGCTGCAGTTTGCCCTCGATTACCGAATCCTGATCGAGGAATACCTGCCATTGAAACTCGATTTCCGAGCGTCAACCAACAAAAGCCAATCGATGCCAACAAGCCCGACGATTCAGACGGGGTCCAACAGCATGCCGGTGCTTCGCGCCACCTGGTCGCGTTCAACCGTTTCAAGTTGCACGGGATCCCTGACCGCCTTGAAGACGGTTTCAGGAAGGCTGTTGTCGGGCTTGAAGCCATGGTTGAACGTTTGCCAGTTCGTGCAGTGGCAGCGCCAATTGGAAAACGTGCTTTTCGAAATCGAAGGCGTGCTGTGGGGCTATCGGCTGGATCGAATCTGGTCCGGCTGCATCTTTATTCCGGACGAGTTAGCCATCAGGCGGTAAGTCACCAAAAAAGGCAGGTGCGTGCCCGGGCTGTCCAGGGGGCTTATCGGATGTTGAATCCGGGGCTTGATATCCGAGATTCTGAAACCGGAATCTGAGATTGGGGGGACCGGGTCGCCACGGGCTGATTCTGCCGTGGGGTGATTTCTTAGTGCCGCGACAGGGATAAATTGTTTGCTGTTGAATTCGGCAACACACTGTCCGATTTCGCAACAAGCGGTGCAAAAGTCCCGCTTCCGCACAATCGGCAAAAGGGGTGCGATTGACATTCGGCGCGGGATTTCGCCGGTTTTGTCCTTTTGATTCGTTGATTTGCCCGAGGATTGTGGGCGGTTTTCGTTATTCTGGATTTGCCGTGTCCTAGAATCGCTTATAGGCACGGCTTTTGCCATCTATTCATCTGATCCAACCGCTGCCGGAAACAAAAGGCATTGGCGTCGATTAACGGTGAATTGACGTGTTAAGCTAGGTAAAATTGGCTTTTTTTGGTAGCGTAAATTCGGCGACCAAAATAGAATATGCGATGAGGGCAAAAAGTCAGCCATTTGCGGGCTTTTCAGGCACTGTGGGCTTTTGATTGGAAGTCAGGGGCCTCTACGAGAAATTTGTGTGTGGAGTGTAGATATGTCGAAATGCAGCCGTTTTGCGGTGCGATTTCAGATGACGATGATTCTGGCCATTATGTTGGCTTTGCCCGCGTTATCGTTCGGGAAGACCGAGTCAGCACGTCTGGCGACGTTTGATTCGTCGACGGGTGAGACTTCGTTTGCGTTGAGTTTGACCCCGCATTTTGAGTCGAAGGCGGTGCGGCCCAGCCACATCGTGATTTACTTTGACACGTCGGCCAGCCAAACCGGGGCCTTTCGGGCCGACGGCCTGGCGGCGCTTAACTCGATGTTGAGCGGATTGGATCCGAGCGATCGGGTTCAGCTGTTCGCGATCGACATTGACGCTGTACCGCTGACGGACCAGTTCGTTGCTGCCGACAGTCCTCAGATGGAAGCGGCGCTGAAGCAGCTGAATGATCGAGTTCCACTGGGCTCGACGGACATGACGGCGATAGCGGAATCGTCGGTTTCGCTGCTCGGCAATGTCGCCAAGGACAATCGAAATGTGATTTATATCGGCGACGGCATCAGCCGCAGTGGTCTTATTGCCGACGGACGATTCGAAGAAATCTGCAAACAACTGGTAAACAATCGTATTTCCGTTTCCAGTTACGCGATTGGTCCGGAGCGTGACGTCGAGCTGTTGGCGGCGCTGGCCAATCATACGGGCGGCAATGTGTTCATCGATTCGGACGATATTGGGGCAGCGGATCGCGCGGCCGCCGGACTGCTGACAACGGTGCGAGGTTCGGTCTTCTGGCCTTCGTCGATTGAACTTCCCAATCAGATTGCCGAAGTGTTTCCCAAGCAAACGCCGCCGCTGCGGTCCGATCGTGACACGGTTCTGATCGGCACGCTGACTGAACGCGTCGGCGACTTGCAAATCAAGGTGACCGGCGAAATCGATGGCCAACAACAAGTGTTGAGTTGGCCGGTGTCGCCGGAGCAATCCCAAGCTGAATTCGAGTTTTTGCCCAAGTTGCTCGACATGGCTCGCGAGAATCAGGGCATCACGTTGCCGACGGTTGGATCGGCGGGGTTGCGCGAAGCAGCTCGGGTCATCATGGCCTCGTCAAAACACATCACGCAGTTGGGCGCTTCGATTTTGGCGGCCAGTGCCACCACGGAAACCGAAGTTCCTGACGAGCCGCCGGCGAGCCCAGCTGAAGTGTCGCAACCGGCCACGGAGCCCACGACGGGCGGAATCTTTTTGCAGGATACGCAGTCGCAAGTCGAGCAAGAATCAGCTGGCGGCGACGAATTTCTGAACTCGATCGAAGCCAGGAAACAGGCGGGATTGCAGCGGTTGCAGGCACATGTGGCAAACGAAATTCGGCGTGCCCGAGAGCTGATGTCGTCCAAACCGGAACAAGGCATCGAACGGCTCAAGGCGATGTTGGATACCGTGCAACGGGCACCGGATGTGGATCCCCAAGCCCGTTTGGAATTTGAGAACCAGCTTCGTTCGGCGTTGCGACAAGCCAACGTCAGCAAACAAGATTTCGATGCTCGTGTTCAGGAAGCTCAACGGAACGAGGCGATCAGCCGCGACCGGTTGAACATGTTGAATGAATTTGAACGGCGCGAAGAGCTTTTGGCCCAGCAGCTGAACCAGTTCAACGCGTTGATGGACGAGCGGAATTACGACGGCGCGTTGGATGTGGTCAACGCCGCGTTGGACTTGGCTCCGAATAACCAACATCCGGCAGCGGCCGAAGAGGTTTCCATCATCAAATCGAATTGGGAGCAGTATTGGGAGTTGCGCGAGCGGAAGAATCGCAATTTCCTGGCTAATTTGTATGAAACGGAAGCGGCCGCGGTGGCCTTTTCCGGAAATCCCCCGCTGGTCTTTCCAGATGCCGAAGAATGGGCGCGCAAAAAAGAATTGCGGGCCAAATGGCAGAGCGTGCGGCTGTTGGGCAATGAGCGGGAAGAAGCGATTTTGCGAGCCTTGGAAAGCGACGCCAAGTTCGATTACTTCGAACAACGATTTGGCGATGTGATCGACGAGCTAAAAACGGATTACAACATTCCGATCGTGTTGGACGAATCAGCTCGCGAAAACAATCTGGACGAGGATACGTTGATTACGTTGACGTTGTCCGGCATTTCGCTGCGTTCCGGCTTGCGAATCATGCTCAAACCGTACCAGTGTACGTATGTCGTCAAGGACGAAGTGCTTTACATCATGTCAGAGGATGCGGCGCTGGATAACCTGGTCATCAACATTTACAACGTGGGTGACCTGGTCGCACCGCGTGGTTCGTTCGGCGGCGGCTTTGGCGGCGGCGGCGGCGGCTTCGGCGGCGGCGGTGGCCGCGGCGGCGGCGGCGGCGGTTTCGGCGGCGGTGGCGGCGGCTTCGGCGGCGGCCTCGGCGGCGGCGCTTTTTGCGTCACTGATGAACTGCCGTTGGGTTCCAAAAAAGACACCCAAAAGCCAACCGCGTTAACCGTCGAGGCGACTGACGGACAATCGGTCAAGCAAGCCTGGAATCAGTACTTTGCCACGCATTATGCCGATCCGGCTGACGTGCGTGAAACGGTTCGCCAGCTATTGAAACAGAACAAGTCGGGCGAAATCGTTTCGGTGATTGAAGCTTGCATGCGTAACGACCAAACCCAGCCGTGGATGTACGAGGCGGCCGTGTTGGCCATGCAGATATCCGAAGCTTCACCGCAGGAGATTGAGCGGACCGTGATGTCGTCGGTCGATTTCAGCGACAACGTCGACGATTTGATGCAGGCGGCGTTGTTCATGACTAACAACAAAATGGAAAAACGCGCTTTGCAGATTCTCAAAGACATCTCAACGCTATTTCCGGCCCGTCATGAGCCGTACGCAGTCGCGATGCGGGCGGCCAAAAAAATCGATGACCGTGCGGCGATTAAGTGGGCAACGCTGGGAGTGCTAAGCCAAGAATGGCCCGAGCATCCCGAACAACAAAAAGAAGCTTTCCGGACCGCCGAGGCGATTAAGCTGGATCTGCAGCGCGAAGGCAAGCTGGACGAACTGCGAGAATTCAACAAGGATCTGGCCCAAGCACTGTACCGAGATTGCGTTATCAAAGTGACGTGGACCGGCGACGCTGATCTGGATCTGTACGTGGAAGAACCGGGCGGCACAATTTGCTCCCGCGAAAATCTGCGAACCCTGTGCGGCGGCATCATGATGGGCGACCAGGCATCACGCCGAAATGAATCCGGACAGGTTTCGGAACATTACGTGTTGCCCAAGGGATTCTCGGGCGACTATCGCATGGCCATTCGCCGTGTTTGGGGAACCGTACCCACCGGCAAGGTGACGGTCGAAGTATTCCGCAATTACCGCACGGATCATCAAACCAGCATGAAGCGTCAAATTCAAATGGACGATAAAGGCGCGATCGTGCTGTTCCGTCTGGATGAAGGCCGTCGTACGGAACGTTTGAATCGGAAAGCGATTGAGACCGCAGCCGCCCAGGAATTCATTGCGGACCGTGGCATGATGGCCCGCGACCTGGCAGCTCATCAATCCTCCAGTGCTTCGCGACATTACCGGGCGGCCAATTCCGAAGCGGATCCGCGGCTGGCACAGAACAATCGACTTAACCGGCGCGATTCCGGTTTTCAACCGATCGTCGAACAGTTCTTCGTGGGAACGGGTATGACGACCCAAGCCACTACGGCCGATCGCTTGTATGTCCTTGTGTCGACGCCATTTCAATTGTTCAGCGACATTACTGAAGTCAGCACGTTTAACTTCGTAACCGGTGAAACCGGCGTTGCCGGCGGCGGTGCCGGTGGTGTAGGTGGTGCTGGAGGAGGTGCCGGTGGCGGTGGCGCAGGCGGCTTTGGCGGCGGCGGTGTCGGTAACTAATTTGGCCTCACTCCAGCGTCTGACACTTTTGTCCAATGATAAATAATGACGAGCCGCGAAATTGTCGCGGCTCGTTTTTTTATTGATGAATCGTCGACTGCAGTGAGAAGGCCAACAGATATCATTGTTTCCAAGAATCCCCGCCGCGGCTAGGATAATTGTGCTGGTCGAGCGACGCCTCAGGGACTTCAGTAAAAACAGTGAAATAACATGCCAACGCGAAACATCATGGTGATCGGGCTCGCACTGCTGGTGTCGCTCGCCTGCTATTCAATTGCTTCGCGTAATCGATACGCGCGTCTGATCTCCGAAGCGATCGAAATCGTGCACCGCGAAGCACTGGTGGAGGTCCCCGAACGCGACCTGTTCGACGCGGCCATGGACGGTATGTTGAAACGGCTGGATGCCAATTCAGGCTTCATTTCGCAAGACCGATTCCAGACTTTTGACGAGAGTATCAACCAGGAATTCGTGGGAGTGGGAATGACCGTCCTGGCCGATGCCGAGGCGGGAAACATTCGTGTCATCAGCCCCATTCCGGGTTCGCCGGCGTTTTACGCCGGAATCCGCGTCGGCGATCGCATCCTCGAAGTCGACGGGAAATCCACACGCGGCGTTAGCCAGGAACAAGCGATCGAGATGATTCGTGGACCCAAGGGGGTACCCGTCGAGTTTTTGATCCAGCGCGCAGAGGAAACGGAGCCACTGACCATCGCCGTCACTCGAGATGCGGTTTCCATTCCATCCGTCTATGGCGACACGCGAAACGACGACGGATCGTGGAATCTGTTCCTGCACGATCATCCCGAGATTGGATACATCAGGCTGAGCCAGTTCGGCAAACGATCAGCCGATGAAATGCGGGAAGCACTTACCAGCATCCAAGGCAAAGTCAGCGCTTTAATCCTGGACTTGCGCAACAATCCGGGCGGGTTGCTGGATAAAGCGATTGAAATCAGCGATATGTTTATCGATCGCGAAGTGCTGGTGGTCCAAACCAAGCAGCGTGACCAACGCGTGGTTCGCCGCCATTACGCCACCGGCCAACACCTGTTTAACTCCAAAAAAATCCCACTGGTCGTGCTGATCAACCAGCTATCGGCAAGCGCCGCCGAAATTGTCGCCGCCTGCCTGCAGGATTATTCCTTGGCCGTGATCGTCGGCGTCCAGTCATACGGAAAAGGGACTGTGCAGGATTTGATCCCATTGGAGCCACGCCGCAGCATATTGCGATTGACCACGTCCAGCTATTGGCGACCGAGCGGCAAAAATATCGACCGAACCGTGCTGGAACCGCCGGTCGAAGACCAATACGGTGTGACACCCAATAAAGGATTTGAAGTGGTTTTGTCGGACGAAGATTTTGAACGCATCAGCCGGATGCGGTTTGAACGTGATCAAATGAGTGTGGACGAAATCAAAATGTCCGGCTCGAGCCAGATCCCCTGGGAAATGCAAGACCCGCAACTCAAGCGGGCGATCGACTATCTGAAAACAGTCACCGGTGAAAAAGTTGCGGCTTAAAATGCCGCTCCGATTGTCCAGGGCCTTAGGCCGATCACCGTTCGTTGCCGGCCTCTATTTCTGCGGAACCACCATTCGTTTGGGCGCCCGGAGATATGGTCAAGCGGAACAACAACGCCACCGCTCCCATAATCATTCCGGCCGATATGAACGACCAGCTAATCGGCCAACCCATTTTCCCGAATAGTGTCGTGACGCCGAAGTAATAACCGGCCGAGATAAGGATCCCAATCCAGTTGATCAATCCCATCGCGCCAATGACTCGCCCTTTAATCGCCTCTGGCGGACGCACCTGTATGAACACTTGCAACGGAACGGCAAATTGCCCGGCAAAGAACCCGGCCACCACCAAGCTTGCGCCAAGCACCGCGGCGTGACGAAGTTCGTCCGACGGCGCTAACCGGTAATCGGCAACCGGCTCCGGGCCCAACAAACAGATCAGCGAAGCGGCAACCAGAGATACCAGCACACCGTATCCCCCAATTCTTACCAGATCAAAGCGAATCTGGTGCCGTGAAATGCGACCGCATACCACACAGCCCAGTGCGATCCCCACTCCCATGCAGGCGGCCATCAGACTGGTCGTGCCGTCCTGGTAAAACAGCTGGTTTTTACAAACCTGATTCACGCCCAGCAAAACAACATTGCCGGAAAACCAAAAAAGCATATACACTCCGACAACGATCTGCAGCGGACGGTCGGCTCTTAGGAAATTCCATGCCCGGCGATGGATCACCAGACTGTCCACCGAAAATCGCAGCCCAGGATTGGCAACCGGCGTTTGTCGAACGAGTATTGACGTCATCGTTCCAGCTACGGCGATTCCAATGCAAACCGCGCTGACCATCCACAGCTGGGCTCCCAGAAATTGCTTCAGAATGCCGCCGAGCCCCATCCCAAAGATGATGGCCAAAAACGTCGTCATTTGAATCACGCCGTTGGCGGCGGGCAAATCTCTATCACGTAACATTTCCGGCAGAATGCCGTATTTGGATGGACCGAAGAACGCGCTCTGCATTCCCATAAAAAAAAGCACAATCAGCAGATAAGTGATCAGTGCGGCCGAACCCATGGGGCCCGTCATGAATGCCAACATGCCAGCGGCCATCACAAGAATTTCAGCACATTTGCAAGCAATGATCATGGTCCGCTTGCTCATCTTGTCAGACAAAAAGCCAGCCAACCCGGAGAACATGACAAAGGGAATTGCCAGCAACGCAGCTCCCAATGCCTGATAAGGGTCGTTCGTCAAGTTTTGCTGGCGCACATAGTCAACGCAGATGAGCAAAACCAATTGTTTGTAGATATTGTCGTTGAACGCCCCGAGAAATTGCGTGGTCGTCATTCCCCAAAACGCAACGTCACGCTTCAGCGGTGGCAGATCGGTTTTTGGTTTCTTCATAGGAATGACATCTGATCAGCGACTCCACCGTGCTATGAACTGGTTCGTCACGCCAATCCTGGGCGGTGGATGATCATGGCCCCCGCTCCGGCTTCGACATGCGAATTCCCCAATTTAAGTTGGCCTGCAGTTCGCTAGCAATCCCGTTGAATTTGGGCAGACTGCAGCCAGTTTTCGGATTATTTCAAATTTAACGAAAGTTCGAATTAGGTCGATTCCGATGACTTTTACGTGTCGGTCACAGCTGCGCTGTTGGCCTACCGTGATCCCCCCTTAAGGAATGAATGACATGTTGTTTCGAGCTTTCGGTATTTGGTTTACCGGGTTATGCACGGTCGCCTGTTGCTTGTGTGTTAGCGATGTTCATGCGCAACAACCCGACACGACAACACCGCCCGCGCCACGGCTGTTTCGGCCGCGGGCGCGAGCACTTTCCGGCCGCTTCGTTCCTAGAACAATGCGTCCTGCTGTAAATCAAGTGTTCAGCGATGCGGCCGTCATCGGCGACGGAGCGTTTCAGGATCAACCGCTGGAGACCATTGTTGGCGATCCAGTTCCACAGCCGCCGCTCGGCCCTAACGGCCATGTGATTGGCGGTCCGCCGGAGCAAATCATAACCGATGGTTATTGCGGTGACTGCGGAGGTTGCGGCGATTGCTATGACAGCTGTTATGGTTGCAGCGAAATCGACTGTCGAGACTGCGGTATAGCCGAAGATTGTTGGATGAGGGGCCTGGGCGGCGTGTTTTACAACTCGGAATATTTCTGGGGCGTGCAAGCGTTCGCTGGCCAGGGATTCCAGAACCGAACGGGCGAGCAACAAGAACCGGCTTCGTTTGGCTACCAGTTGGGATTTAACACGGGACTGCCATTGTATCGAGTGACCTGTGGCCTGGTTTCGGGCCAATTTGGTGTTCGCACGGTCCAATCGAATACGGACGGCGATTTTTTCTCGGCCGACCGGCGTGACCAGACATTTATAACCGCCGGTTTGTACCGGCGTGTCGATTATGGTTTGCAATTTGGTGTGGTGGCGGACATTCTCAACGAAACCTGGCTGGGTGATATCGAACTGGTTCAGGTCCGCAGCGACGTCGGTTACGTCTGGCCGTCCGGCCATATTTTTGGATTTCGAGCGTACGTTGGCGTGCAGGACGACCGAACTGCTGGGTTAATAGACACGGTCTCGGTGGCGGCCAATGTGATTGACACATATCGATTTTATTTCCGCCGGCCCTACCAGTGCGGCGGTTACACGGAATGGTTCCTTGGCTGGAGCACAGAGCAGCATTCGGCGTTGGGCGTGCAGCACGAAATTCCACTGGGTGAGTGCACGGCTTTGCAGACGGGGTTCACCTATTTGGGTTTCGAAAGCGACGAGCAGCAGATCGAGACAGATGCCTGGAATATTGGACTCGGCGTATCCTACCGACCGCGCGGACGTGGTTGGTATAAATTTTATCACCGGCCAATGTTCCCGGTCGCCGACAACGGCAGTCTGTTCATTCGCCGATTTGACGCGGCCAGGAATTAGCGCAAAACACCCGAAATTCCGGAATTTCGTGAATGTCACGCGAGTCCTGATGGACTCGCGTTTTTTTATCCGTTGCTCGTCTCGTCGATTAAACCAACAACAGCCGTTATCTATCCGGCCAGAAACCGATATAATCTTCGTCAGATACAATCTTCGTCAAAGACAACATGAAACCCCGCGGCGCGGCTGTAATCAATCGCCGGTGCCAGCGGAGGTTCACAAACCAGCGTTGGAATTAATGAGCGACACACCTGAAAAAAAAGAATTTATTCACTGGCAGGAAATGGCCCAGCAGTTGGGTGCAGATCCATCGGATGAATTGATGGACTATTTTGCCGGAACCGCCCAGTTCGAGGGCGAGCAAATCGATGATGATGATGACTTCGCGCCGGCCGACACCGGCGCCACGGCATCCTCAATGGACCGAAATCAGACTGCGGACGACGATTCGGCCTCCTTGGAGTCATCGGGCAAGGCTGCACAACCAGTTGATTCAGGTGCCGAGGTGACCGAAGCGGGCGGCGCGGATCAGCCAGAACCCGGCCAGTCCGACAAGACGTACAATGTTGAATTGGGTATCGATTGGGCGCAGGCCCCGGTCAAACCTGTCAAAAAGCCTGAAAGAAAATCGGACGCGGCGAAAGCCCAGCGATCTGACAGGCCCAAGCCGGAAACTAAGCCGACACCGGCAGAAAAACCCGACACCAGTCACTGGGATTCATTGGCTTCCTCGCTAGGGATTGAGGTGCCTTCTCGCGCGCCGTCGGATAGCGGTGAAGTTGGTCGAGAAACTTCGGTCGGCTTCGATCAATCGTCTTCGGAAACCGAACCATTCCATGGGGAAGATGAACATCGAGCGCCAGCGGAACCGCCGTTGTCGACGGCTGGACTGTCTCAACAAGAGGCGGCGACCGGTGAACAGCCAGATGCGAACATCCTGGATGAGATGTTTGTACCGCCCGAAACGCCCTTTAAAGATCCCGAGTTGGAATCGTCGAAATCTTGGGACGATGAGGATTTGGAAGTTCCGGTGGACGAGTCGTTATCTGAAGGCGACGACAGCGATTTCATTGAATTTGAAGTGGAAGAATTGGAGCCGTCTGGCGAGTCTGGCCGGTCAGAGTCGCGTGGTCGGCCGCCGGAACGGTCGCAACGCACGTCACGCGAAAATGGTGATAGGCCGTCAAAACGCCGCGATCGATCACGTCGTCCGCCGCGGACCGAGGAACGACAAAAGCAGCGGGGCCGCCGGGATGACCGAGATCGGGACCGGGACGCGACGCGCCAGGATGATGACCGAGTGGTCGCCGAAACAGACGCTGACGACAAACCGCCGCGCAAGGGTCGGCGCAAAAAACAGATTAATTTGCCCACCTGGCAGGAAACGGTGGACACGATCGTCGACTCGAATCTGGCTTCGCGCAAAAAGACCACACGTCGCCGTCGTGGTCGCGGTTCGCGGCGGCAATAGGCGTCGCGTGGGACATGCGAGTGGCGGGACGGCGTCGCCCGTTATCTGGCAAGCCAACGTCACCGTCGCATCATCTCGGTCAGCGCATCAACCACGTCATTGGGCTGCGCCAAGATCCACAATACGGCGGCCGCCGCCAACAGTACGGAAACTGTGATCAAGGAGACTCCAAAAACCACCGTTTCTGATTTGATTTCCTTGAGCTGCTCGCGAAGTTTTTTTTCCAAGGCCCGCCAGCTCTCAAATCGTTGTCTTTCGCCAACCGACACCAACTGGGCATTGCTCAGCCACGAGTTGCCCTCCAGATGTAAATGCACGTCCAGACTGGGCATCGATAGGCTGTCGCCGTTCCAACGGGATTTGGGGTCTAATTCCAATGCGGCGCTGGCCAATACTGGCCTGAGTTTTTCAGGGCTGAGA
>JBFILF010000118.1:0-12644 GCA_041599835.1 Pirellulaceae bacterium | reverse complement strand
TTGTTCGTAAAACTTGAAAGCCGACACCAGGATGGCCAGAACCAATAGGGCGATCAGCACTTGCCAGCGGGGAATCTTCAGCAGCGGCGACGGCCCCGGCGGTCCGACTGGATTTTCCGTTTGGTCGGTCGTATAACTCACGGCGACACGTGCAAAGAGATGAAAGTCGGAGGCCCAAAATGCTCAGCCTGAAAACGGATACTTCCCAGCGATGGCTCCAACAGGTCGAACAGAACCTGGACGAAATTTTGATCGATCACGCGCATTGCGAAAAGAAGGCAGCCGGTTGCGCCATGAACTTGCTGTTCGCTTACGTGGAGAACTACGAACTTTGCCGGGAAATGACGGAAATTGTCAGCGAAGAACTGGACCATTTCGGGCAAGTACTCGACTTGCTGGCACGGCGTGGCATTGTCTTTCGGCGGCTCAAGCCCACCGGTTACGGGCAAAAACTAAATGCACTGGTGCGAAAGGCGGAACCGGAACGGGCCATCGATCGGTTGTTGGTTGCCGGCCTGATCGAAGCGCGCTCGTGCGAACGGTTCGACCTGTTGCGCAAACATGTGGACGACCGCGAATTGGTCGAGTTCTATAGCGAGTTGTTCGAATCCGAAGCGCGACACTATACCACGTATGTCCGATTGGCCGAGCTGTATGGCAGCAAGGACGTGGTCCAACAGCGACTTGCCGAACTGGCTGAAGCCGAGGCTGAAATCATCGCTGGCGGCGACCCCAAGCCGCGAATGCACAGCTGACCCCCTGCCCCAATGGGCACGATCATTGCTAGACTGCTCTGATGCATAGCAACAAGTCGTTGGAACGACGTATTCTGGAACTCGTAGAGCGACCCGATTACAAGCCGACAAAACCCCGATTGATCGCCGAATCACTGGACCTGCCTGGCGACGACTTGCGCGATGTCAAACGGGCGCTGAAACAGCTGGTGAAGTCCGGCAAAGTGACCTTTGGGCCTAAACACATCGTGCTGCGGGCTGCCCAAAAACGCAAACACAATGAGTTGATTGGCCGCTACCGGCGCGCCGCGGCCGGATATGGCTTTGTGTCCGTGGCGCCATCCGATGCGGATGGATTCGCCGGCCAGCCGGTCGAAGACGTCTACATACCGCAGCGCAAAAGTTTCGATGCGGCCGACGGCGACATGGTGCGGATCCGTGTCAGTACCCGCCGACAAGGCCAGCGGATGCGGACCAGCGGCCGCGTGCTGGAAGTCATCGAGCGCCGGACCCACCAATTTGTCGGGACCTACCACGAGCGCGGTGAATTGGGACTGGTCACGGTCGACGGCAACGAGTTTGACGGTGACATCATGGTGGGCGACGCCGGCGCCAAAAATGTTCGAATCGGCGACAAGGTGGTCATTGAAATGGTCCGCTTTCCCGGCGCGCACCATCACCGGTCCCATCACCAGGCTGGCGAAGGCGTGATTGTCGAAGTGCTGGGCGAACGCGGCAAACCCGGTGTCGATACCTTGACCATCATTCGCCAATTCGGGTTGCCCGGTGACTTCAACCAGGACGTGCTTGATGACGCCCGTCGGCAAGCCGAGTCCTTTGACGAAACCATCGACGACGGGCGGGTCGATTTTACCGGCGAGACCATCGTTACCATCGATCCGCGCGAGGCCCGCGATTTCGACGACGCCATCTCGCTCAAACGAATCGAAAACGGACATTGGCAACTCGGCGTGCACATCGCCGACGTGTCGCATTTTGTGCGGCCCAATTCGGCGTTGGACAACGAAGCTTACTACCGCGGCACCAGTGTTTACTTGCCGGATCGCGTGATTCCGATGTTGCCGGAGATCGTCTCGAACAACCTGGCCAGCCTGCAGCCCGGACGGCTCCGTTACACCATGACGGCGCTGATCGAATTCACGGCGGAGGGGACGCCGATTGGCACCGAGCTGCAGCGGGGTGCCATCAAAAGTGCTCACCGATTTAATTACGAAGAAATCGACGACTATCTGGAAAATGACAAACCGTGGCGAAAGAAACTATCCAAGGACGTCTTTCGGCTCGTTGGCGACATGCACCAATTGGCGATGGTCCTGCGGCGGCGGCGGTTGGATCGCGGCGCGTTGGATTTGATCATCCCTGAAATCGAAATCGATCTGGACGATCACGGTAAAGTCAGCGGTGCGCATGTGCGATCGTACACCGAGAGCCACCAGATCATTGAGGAGTTCATGCTGGCGGCCAATTTTGCTGTGGCCCAACACCTGGTCGACCTGGAACTGCATTTGCTGCGGCGGATTCACGAACCGCCGTCGACAACCAAACTGACGGATCTCAAGGCGATTTTGCGCGACCTGGGTTACCGCGCCGACAACATTCAGAGTCGCTCGGAACTGAAACGAATCATCGAGAAATCGCGGAACCAGCCGGAAAGTCATGCCGTCCACTTCGCCATCCTGCGGGCCATGCAAAAAGCCATTTACAGTCCCCGCGACGTCGGACATTACGCGCTGGCCAGCGAGGCCTACTGCCATTTCACCAGTCCCATCCGACGCTATCCGGATCTGATTATTCATCGCATGGTCGGCTCCTTGATCGACGGGCAGCGGCCCGCTGCCGAATTCGGCATGCTCACGCGGCTGGGGGAGCATTGCAGCGACCTCGAGCAACGCGCCGAACAAGCCGAACGGGAATTGGTCAAACTGAAACTGATCAATTTCCTCAGCGAGCGCATTGGCATGGAAATGGACGCCGTCATCTCCGGCGTGGAATCTTACGGGCTGTTTGCACTGGGTATCGAGTTGCCGGCAAATGGTTTGATACCGCTGGAATGCCTGCCGCGGGACCACTACTACTACGATCGGGGCACGCGGACGTTGATGGGACACCGGTCGGGCAACACATTTCGCTTGGGTAACCGCGTGCGGGTTCGCGTGGTGCTGGCCGATCCCGACCGTCGCGAAATCGAGTTTGAATTGGTTGCGACCAAACCAAAAGAAAAGAAAACTCGCCAAGGCGACGACAAAAAATCAAAAAATACGTCATCGGTTCGTCGCGGTTCCAGCCGCGCCCCGTCGAAACGAGGACAATCGAAAAGCTCGCCGACCGCGGCCAGGAAAAGGAAAGCGACGGGCCACGACCGCCCGCGCAAGCACAAGTAAAAACGCCCGCCCAGATGCAAGTAAACGCCTGCCCAGTCCCTGCGATCGGCTACGTTCCCCTCAAGTGGCTGCATCAACCTCAGTGCCGTATCTTGCATGTCACCACATGGCAAATGAAAATGGCGGGTTTGGCTGCGGATGCCGCCCGCGCGCGGTCGCGAATAAATAAGCTTCTCATTTTTGTCAGGTGAATTTGCCATGAACAAGTTGTTTGCCATTGGATTACTGGTTGTCGGGTTCGCCCTGGGTCCTGTTTCCAGCCTGGTTGCCCAGGATAAACCGGAGATTGATGACTCGATCTTCCGGCCCCGAGATGTGTTCGAACTGGAATACGCCTCCAGTCCCCAAATCGCCCCCGATGGCAGCCGCATCATCTACTCAAGAACGCACTTTGACATCATGACCGACAGCAGCAAATCGGAGCTGTGGATGATCGACGAAGACGGCACGCATTTGCCGTTGCTGGGTGGCCAGCCGGCTGGCTCGCCCCGCTGGTCGCCGGACGGCACGCGGATCGCGTACGTGACCAGCAAAGACGGCAAGGCGCAGATCCATTGTTATTGGATCGACGAGGACAAAACGGCGGCGCTCAGCCGTTTAACGGAAGGGCCTGGCAGCATCACCTGGTCGCCCGATGGAAAGCAAATTGCCTTTTCCATGCGTGTGCCCAGTGCCAAGAAACCATTTGCCAGATTGCCGGCCAAACCCAAGGGAGCCAAATGGGCCAATCCGCCGACGATGATCACCAAGCTGCAGTATCGCGCCGACGGGCGCGGTTTTCTGCCCGAGGGTTTTCAACAGATCTTTGTTTTAAGTGCCGACGGAGGTTCGCCGCGACAGATTACCAGCGGCGATTTCGACCACGGCGGCAACATTTGCTGGACGCCCGACAGCAAACACATCATCATTTCGGCGAACCGGCATCCGGATCACGAGTTTCAGCCGCGCAACTCGGAGTTGTATCGCATTTCCTTGGATGACCGTTCGATCGTGCAAATCACCGATCGCGTCGGACCGGACTCCAGTCCGGCATTGTCCGCCGACGGCCAGCATCTGGCGTTCACGGGGTTTGACGACAAGTTGTTAGGGCACCAGAACAGCCGGCTGTATGTGATGAATCCGGACGGTTCCAATCGCCGGATGCTCACCGAATCACTCGACCGCGGAGTGGGTTCTCCGGTGTGGAGCGAAAAACACCAAGGCTTCTTGTTCACGTACACCGACCAGGGCAACAGCAAATTGGGACTGGCCCGGCTGGATGGCAGCTGGGAAAAGCTGGCTGACAACCTGGGGTCCAATGCCACCGGCCGGCCCTACACGCGTGGCGGCGCGGTCACGGTAGCCGACAACGGGACCGTTGCGTTTTGCATCACGACTCCCAAACATCCGGGCGATTTGGCGCGGCTGGTTGCGGGCGGATCGGTCGAGCGGCTGACCAATCTCAACCGCGACCTACTGGACCACAAAACTTTGGGAAAAGTGGAAGTAATGCGGTTCCTGTCCAGCTACGACAAAAAAGAAGTTCAGTCGTGGATCATCAAACCGCCGAAGTTCGATCCCGAGCAGAAGTACCCCATGATCCTCGAAATTCACGGCGGTCCGTTTTCGGCTTACGGTGACGTGTTCACCGCCGAGTTGCAATTGATGGCAACCGCCGGTTACGTCGTGCTGTACGTCAATCCCCGAGGCAGCACCAGTTACGGTGAAGATTTCGCGAACGAGATTCACCACAACTACCCGGGCCAGGACTACGACGACCTGATGACGGCCGTTGATGAACTGATCAAGAAAGGTTATGTGGATGAAAACCGATTGTTCGTAACCGGTGGCAGCGGCGGCGGGGTGTTGACCAGTTGGATTGTCGGCAACACCAGCCGGTTCCGGGCCGCCGTGGTCGCCAAACCGGTGATTAACTGGTACAGCTTTGCGCTGACCTCCGACGGTTACAACTACTTCTACAAATACTGGTTCCCGGGTTACCCGTGGGATCATGTGGAAGAATACATGGCCCGTTCGCCCATTTCATTGGTAGGCAACGTCACCACGCCCACGATGTTGTTGACCGGCGAGGAAGATTACCGGACTCCGATGAGCGAGTCGGAGCAGTACTACCAGGCGCTCAAGCTGCGCGGCATCGACACGGCGCTGGTGCGCATCCCCGGCGCCTCGCATGGCATCGCCCGCCGTCCCAGCCACCTGTTGGCCAAGGTGGCGTATATTCTGAAGTGGTTTGAAACGCACGACGGTCAAGTGGAGGAATGAAAAGTTGGACGCTGATTGAGACTGGCGATATCGTCACCGGAGGGCAGAGGTGATTCCGCATTTTCGTCCTGGACCCGTAGGCGATCAAAAAATCGTGGGTGTAATGGCAGATTACTTCGTTACTTCCCAGTCCCGCGCATGTTCCTTGACGGGATCGATTTCCAGGTAGCCTTTGAGATAGTGGACGCCAATGTAGAACGGAATCGTATCGAATGCGGCGACAGCGAATTTGATCGAATAGCCGGTGGCGATGTAGGCCGACAATTGCAGCCACTCCGGGACGCCCTCTTGAATGGGCAGCCCTTCGCTGGTCGCGTAATGCGTGATCAGGATCACCGCCACCGTGTCCACCAGCTGGCTGATCATGGTCGAACCGTTGTTGCGGATCCACAGGTACTTGCCGCGCGTCACCCGTTTCCAAAAGTGAAACATATAGACATCGCACAGCTGGGCGGCCAGATACGCGGCCATCGACGCGCCCACGGCACCGAAGGCCAGCGCGCGAATGTTGTAAAAAGCTCCTTCGATCGGCTCGAATCCGGGCAGCACTCCTCCCAGCCACAAGATGAACACCACCCACACGTTGAGCATCAGGCCGACCATCACCACCCAGTTGGCGCGGCGTCGCCCATAGAATTCGCTGATAAAATCCGTGCACAGGAACGTGATCGGATACGGCAAGACGCCGATGGCGATGGCAAACAGAATCGACCACTCCGTCGTCTCGTCAATCGTCACCTTGAACTCGTACAGCGTGATGAACCGGCTGATGCCCAGAATGTTGAGCATCGTCATCGTGCCCAGGAACAACCCGGCGAAAATCAGAAACACGCGCTCGCGCCGCGCATGCAACAACGACGCTTCGATGGGGTGCAGTTTGACGTTGGGTTTGATTTCGGCCATCGGTCCGTGGATTGTCGGTCAATCAAGGCGCCGCTTCAACACCCGACGCGACCGGGGATGCCTCAGCTTTGTTGGCCCCGTCGATTGCGGTAGAATGTCGAACCCGACAGGCATTTGTCGTTACCGCAAACCATTCTTTCTCAGCCGTTGTTTCGAATGAGCAGTACTTCACAGCTGTTAAAAACACCGTTGCACGATTGGCACGTTGAACATGGAGGTCGTTTGGTCGATTTCGCCGGATGGTCGATGCCGGTGCAGTACGGTTCGATCATCGACGAACACGTGGCGACGCGAACCGCCGTGGGTCTGTTTGACGTTTCGCACATGGGTCGCTTTTATTTTGACGACGTGGCGGCATGCGAGTTTCTAGAATCGTTGACAACGCGTCGCGTGTGGCCGATGGACGCGGGCAAGATTCGCTATTCGCTGATGACCAATGACGCCGGTGGCGTGCTAGACGATGTATTGGTTTATCATTTGCATGATGCCGGTGGCCGCTCGTTTTGTTTCATGGTGGTCAACGCCAGCAATCGGGAAAAAATCCTGGATTGGCTGGAACAACACGGCGACCTGCAGGCGTTAGGATTTGAAGATCGCACGACGACGACGGCCATGATCGCCGTCCAAGGTCCGGCGGCATTGGAGGCCGCGGCGCCGCTGTGTGATGTCGATCCGCGAACGCTCAATTACTATCACGGGATGGTCACGCAGGTCTGTGGGTTGCCGGCCATCGTCAGCCGCACGGGATACACCGGTGAAGACGGTTGTGAATTTACGGTGCCTGCCCAAAAGGCCGTCGAGGTGTGGTCGTCGATCCTGCAAAACGCCACCCCGGCTGGCGGACGAGCCGTTGGGTTGGCGGCGCGCGACACGTTGCGATTGGAGGCGGCCATGCCGTTGTACGGTCACGAGCTTAGCGAACAAATTAACCCGGCCCAAGCCGATTTAAACTTCGCCATCAACCTGAAAAACCGGCAGTTCCCCGGACGCGACGCCATCGCCGCCGCTAGAAAAGACGACACGCTGCCGCGCCGCGTCGGGCTGGAAGTTGATGCCAAGCGACCCGCCCGCGAGCACTGCCTGATTTACTCCGGCGATCGGCAAATCGGCGAAGTCACCAGCGGTACCTTGTCGCCGACACTGCAAAAACCCATCGCCATGGGATACGTTCAACCGGATTGTGCCAGCATTGGCACTGAACTGGAAATCGAGGTGCGCGGCAAACGATTGCCGGCGCGGATTTGCGTGATGCCATTTTATAACCGTGACTAACGAACGGCCAAACCTGACGACGCAAACAAACAACACTCCGAGGTCAACTCGAACTCGGCTACCAGAATTCCTTTTTGCTTGATGGAGTCTCAAGTGAATCAAGAAGAACTACGCTACGCGCCAACTCACGAATGGGTCCACGTTGCCGAAGACGGGGGCAACACGATTGCCACGATCGGAATCACGGATTTCGCCGTCGAACAGTTGACCGATCTGGTCTATATGGAATTGCCGGAAGTCGGATCGAGCTTTGCCGCGGGCGACGAGTTTGGCGAGGTCGAATCGGTTAAAGCGGTCAGCGCCTTGTACTGCCCGGTCGATGGCGAGGTAATCGAAGTCAACTCGACGCTACCCGACAACTTGGAGATTCTCGGCAGCGACCCGTTTGGCGCCGGTTGGATTGCCAAAATTAAACTGAGCAGCGAGGACGGGTTGAATCAGTTGATGGACCACGCCGCTTACAAAAAACAATGCGCCGAAGCCAGCTAAGCGTTTCCTGCGCGCTGGCGACACGAATTCAGAATTCGACGTTGGGTACGCTGCGGACGGTGGGCTCAACGTTGAAGTATTCTTGGGGCTTAAAACCAAACGTGGCGGCCACCAGATTCGAAGGAAACGACTGGCACTTGACGCGATAGTCACGGACATTGCCGTTATAAAACCGTCGAGCCGCCTGGATGCGGTCTTCGGTATTGGTCAGTTCTTGCTGTAATTCGAGAAAATGCGAGTCGGCCTTTAACTGCGGATAGTTTTCGATAACGGCCAGCAACCGTTTCAGGGCGTTGACCAACAACCGTTCGTCGCCTGCTTGCTGCTCCGGAGTGCCGTGGCTGGCCATGCACTGGCTTCGCAGCTGGGTCACCTGTGCCAGCACGTCGCGTTCGTGCTCGGCGTAGCCTTTAACGGTGGCGACCAGGTTGGGAATCAGCTCGTAACGCCGCTTGAGTTCCGTGTCGATATTGCTCCACGCGTTGTGAATGTAGTTTTGCAATCCCACCAGTTGGTTGTACTGAGCCAGTACGTACACGCACGTGATCAGTAACAGCGCGGCCAAAATAATCAAAAGCGCAGTCATCGAACTCCGTCACTCAAGACGTAATCGGGGAAAAGCTCTCGGATCTGCAGCAGGCGATCGAAGTTGGGTCTGATCAAGTCGGGCGCCAGACGTCGTTCAAAAAACAAGGCGAGACAATGGCGTTCGATTTCAATGTTCAGGTCCGGGTTGGCAAGCAAAAATTCTATCATTAGCGGATGGCAAATGTCATAGGCGAATTTTTTGTCCGGCGAGCGCACACAAAACCGCTTGGAGAATTCGGCTGATTCAAAATCAATGTCATCGTAGCCGAAGAATTGGGCAAACTTGGATGCCCAGCCCTCGCGGGTAATGATCAGTTCCGGGAACATGCACTCGTAGTGCAAGATGAAAAAGGAAAAGTAGTGATGATGCGTTTGCCGGTCGCCGTCGGAATCTGTGGAATAGGTCTCGTAGTGGTAATCGAATGCCGATACCGAGTGACCCTGGTAGCGGCCGAAAATGATATTGAATGCGTAACGCTTGGACCCTTGGCACAACTTGTTTAGGAAATGGTAGGTTTCGTCGAAGTCGTAGTTTTTCGCGGCATCAAAACTTAGGCCCAACGACTGCGCCACGGTGGACATGGCATCGCGACGCCGCTTGGCTGCGATCACGGACCAGACGATACCAATGATCACAAGGGCGATGACAAAAATAATAAACCAGATCATGACGGATCAGTTTAACGAGAAATAATTCGCGCTCAACAATTTCCAAAAGATTCGTTGACGCGCGACTGATCTTTGATTGTTTTTCGAAGGCGCACCAAGATTAGTCGTTTCCGACCGTGACCTCGACTCGCTCGACGGACTCTTCATAAGCCTGCAGCGGCGGGCACGCACATACCAGGTTGCGATCGCCGTACACATTGTCGATGCGGCCCACCGGCGGCCAGTACTTCACGCTGTAATCAAAATCCGCATCGGGACACACGGCCAATTGCCGCGAATACGCCCGCTCTGTTTCGTCGCCGATCACGGAATGCAGCGTGTGCGGGGCGTTATGCAACGGATTATTGTCGGCCGGCCAGTGCCCGTCGCGCACCTTTTCATATTCCTGGTAGATCAAGTTCATCGCGCGACAGAACCGGTTCAGCTCATACAGCGACTCGCTCTCGGTGGGCTCGATCATCAACGTGCCCGCTACCGGAAACGACATGGTCGGCGCGTGAAACCCATAGTCGATCAGCCGCTTGGCGATGTCGTCGACGGTGACATGTCCCTGCTTGGCCATCGGCCGCGTGTCCACGATGCACTCGTGCGCGATCAGTCCCCGCTTGCCCGTATACAGAATGGGATAATGTTTTTGCAGTTGATGCGCGATGTAATTGGCGTTGAGAATGGCCACCTGCGTGGCCCGCTTCAATCCAGCGGCACCCATCATGCGGAGATACATCCAGGATATGGGCAGGATGCTGGCACTGCCGAACGGCGCGCCACTGATCGTCGGTCCTTGCCGCTGGGGGTTGATGCCGTCCCTCGGTAAGAAGGGGGCCAAATGGGACCGGACCGCCAGTGGGCCGACGCCGGGGCCGCCGCCGCCATGCGGAATGCAAAATGTCTTGTGCAAATTCAAATGGGAGACATCGCCACCGAATTTGCCGGGGTTGGCCACGCCAACCAGTGCGTTGAGATTGGCCCCGTCGATGTACACCTGGCCGCCAGCCGCGTGAACTTTCTCGCACACCGCGGTTATGCCGTCTTCGAACACGCCGTGGGTTGACGGATAGGTGACCATGATCGCTGCAATGCGATTGGGGTGCGCGGCAATTTTGGCATCGAGGTCGTTAAGGTCGACGTTGCCGTGCGCGTCACACTTGACGACCACCACCTTCATGTTGGCCATTTGGGCGCTGGCCGGGTTGGTGCCATGCGCCGAGCTGGGGATCAGGCAGACGTCGCGGTCGGGCTCGCCGCGCGATGCGTGATATTGCCGTATCGCCAACAAGCCAGCATACTCGCCTTGCGAGCCGGCGTTGGGTTGCAGCGAAACGGCGTCGTAACCGGTCACCGCGCACAACATCGATTCCAGTTGCGCAATGAGCTGCTGGTAACCCTGCCACTGGTCTGCCGGTGCGAACGGGTGAATTCGGTTGAATTCGGGCCAGCTGATCGGCGCCAGCTCGGCGGCGGCGTTGAGCTTCATCGTGCACGAACCCAGCGGAATCATCGCCCGATCCAGCGCGATATCCATTTCCGACAGACGCCTCAGGTAACGCATCATCTCCGTTTCGCTGTGGTACCGATGAAAAACTTCCTGCGTCAGGATCGTGTCGGACCGCAAATGGTGGTCCGCCAACAGGTGGTCTGACGACGCATCACCGGCCGTCGCCCCGAAGATCTCGGCCAATCGTGTGACGTCGTCGTCGTCCACCGTTTCGTCCAATGAGATGGAAATCTGGCTGTCGGAAAACCGACGCAGGTTGTAACCGGCCTGGCACGCAGCCGACAGCAACTCGTCCAGCCGCGGACCCACGTCAACGGTCAACGTGTCAAAAAACTGATGACTTTTGCACGGCACGCCAGCCGCTGCCAATGCTTGATACAACTTGCACGTCAGGCCATGAACGCGTCGGGCCATTTCCCGCAAACGGTCTGGTCCGTGATAACAGGCGTACAACGTCGCCACGATCGCCAACAAGGCCTGTGCCGTGCAAATATTTGAAGTGGCCTTTTCGCGGCGAATGTGCTGTTCACGCGTTTGCAGCGCCAACCGATAGCCCGGATTTCCGTGAGCATCAATCGATTGACCAACCAATCGGCCCGGCATCATCCGTTTGTGGGCATCGCGGGTGGCCATGAAGGCTGCATGAGGCCCTCCCAGACCGAGAGGCACGCCGAACCGTTGCGAGTTGCCCACCGCCACATCGGCACCGAGTTGACCGGGCGGCCGCAACATCATCAGCGCGAGCAAGTCCGTGGCCGCCACCACCAACACCTTGTGTTGATGGGCTTGCTCGATCAAGGCCGACGGATTGCCAATCGAACCGTCGGAGGCCGGGTACTGAACAATCAGTCCAAAGACGTCGTCCCAATCGTCGATACCGGCCGCTTCGTCGAATTCAACGGTCGCTATCCCCAACGGCTGGGCGCGGGTTTGAATCACCTCGATCGTTTGCGGATGGCAACTGCGCGAGACCAGAAAGCGGTTCCGTTTGCCCCTGTCCGCGCGATGGCACAATGTCATGGCTTCGGCTGCAGCGGTCGCTTCGTCCAACAGCGACGCGTTGGCTACATCT
Organism: Pirellulaceae bacterium; assembly: GCA_041599835.1. Classification (GTDB taxonomy): domain Bacteria; phylum Planctomycetota; class Planctomycetia; order Pirellulales; family Pirellulaceae; genus CAJQPP01. The sequence continues at coordinate 758 of JBFILF010000118.1, read as the reverse complement.
AATCCGGTCAACTCGCAGACCATGGTTTGAAAGTAAAACAGCACTTCCAGCCGCCCCTGGGAGATTTCCGGCTGGTAGGGTGTGTAGGCCGTGTACCAGGCGGGGTTCTCCAACACGTTGCGCAAAATGACCTGTGGCGTATGCGTTCCGTAATAGCCTTGTCCAATCAGCGACTTCTTGACGACGTTTTGATCTGCCAGCCCCTTCATTTCCGCGAGCGCATCTTCTTCGCTCAGTCCGCCGCCAATACCCAACGGCGCATCGTCAAAGATGTTGTGAGGGACGACGGCCTGCATCAAATCGTCAAGCGATGAGTAACCTAGCAGCGATAGCATCATGTCAATTTCATGTTCGCGAGGGCCGATATGTCGCGAAACGAATGGAGAATCGGCAAATGCAGACATGGGAGATATTCCGGATTAAGGTTTTTTCGGATTGTCAGAGGGTGATTCAATCGAGGGTGCTGGACCAGGTAAGCGCCAACCGGGTTGGTCGCGTAACCACCGCAGCGGCCTGACCGACCGCGTCAGCCCCACCCCTCTGTCCGTGTACCTGAGAGATCTCAGCCGTCGCCGGCCTTACCCCTTCGGTGGACGTCTCGCGCGATTTGGACGTCACTCTCCAGAGACGGTGTATCAAACCTGCGGTCCCGGGTGCCTGAGCGGTTGTGGGTTATTTACGCCTTCGGCGGACTGGACCTGTCAACGTCCATTCTCTCTCCCGCAGGATGTTCACCGGTGTGCCAATTATAACCGATT
>JBFILF010000117.1:0-12700 GCA_041599835.1 Pirellulaceae bacterium | reverse complement strand
GGTGAGAATTTGCTGCGAGCTTTATTGCCGTTGACACTTCGATACGTCACGAGTTCATCGCGAGGAGTGATTCCGAATTCTTCGCGGAGTACCGGATCCCGAAACAAATGCCGCAACTTCGCGCGATCCAATGACCTACCGCGACTGGTCAGCTTCAAATAGATGTTCCGTGCCGAGTGATAACTTCGAACGGCGTCAATGTTCTCATCCTTCAAGATCTCTGAATGAGCATGTTGCAGAAACGAATCGATTTTGCGTGCGACTTCATCACCGGATGCCTCTTCGACACGCATCAACATCTTTCGCAAATTGGCCGGGGTCCCGGCATAGGTGGTATGCGCATGCACCGGGCCCAAGGCATGGTAGTAACCGCGACGACCAGTGTATTGCACCTCGTTAAGTTCGCCGTCGGAAAGCCACCAGTGCCAGGAAAGACTGGGCAACACGTACGGCTGTCCGTAAACTTCGGCAAACGCCTGCATCACGGACCGTTCGTCTTCCCGTCGTTCGTCGGTTGGTTTCAGGCCATAGTGACCCATGTGCACTTTCAATCGATCGCGCGAATGGCCCGACCCGGTGTGCATTGAACTAAGGACAGCCATGTCCTTGAAAAAGGCCTTCCCCCCTTCGGCCAGGTATCCGTATCGGATATTTCCCTCTGTCTTGATCGTGAAATCGTCCTCTCCCCATTTGAGCACGCGATAACGTTCATCGCCAATGTTCTCGAGTCGGTTGATGACATTGTTTTCGGTGTTCACCGGATTAAACATGTCGTAACCGCACCAACCGCCTTCCAGGTACCAATACACCAGGAAGTGCGGGTTTTCATTGGCAGCAACTGCTTCGGCGGCAAAGCGATCAGCATGCGATTCAATGGGCAGGCCATAGGCTGCAAAGTGGGAAAGAAAATCGGCGCAGGACAGACCGGCGACCGAGGCCAACGATCGTTTTAGAAATCGCCTGCGCGAAGGCCGCGGTGGATGCGCTCCCGCGGGACGACCCATGCTGATTGGTTTGTCGACTTGACACTGATCGGACATGTATCCGTCCACAAATATGTAGTGCGAGTTTATTTAGTTTGGCGTGTCCGGCGCGCCACCAAGGTACTCGGGCGATAGCAAGATCGCCCGAATCAGTTCCTTGATCCTGAAATCGTTGGCGTGCACATTATCCCACAAGCGCTTATACAACCGCCGTTCATCATAGCGATATCGCATGGGGCGCCCGAAATAAAAGTTGACGTGTGTATTGATCATCGTCCTGATAAATCGCTCCTTACGTACTGCCTGTGTGGCGAATGCTTCCATGCCTTGTCCGGCAAAGGGGTATTCCGCGACCGATTCTCGATCACTTGCGTCAATCAGGTTGCCACTTTCATCTCGTTCGCGAAATACACCATCGTCTGTCCAATTCATTCGTTGAAACGCCAGCGGCGTCAGGATTTTGTGACAACTGTAGCAAGTTGAATTGGGGTCCGTTGTTCCGAGTGCCGTAACCCCTTCGCGTTGCTCGACAATTTCATCAGGAACGTCATAGACGTAACCAAGGAACAGCATCGAGACTTGCGCTGCATAATTGTAATGCGGCAGGCCCGGTTTCCCCTTGATGAAACCGGTGGTCGTTAACAACCCGGTTTTGCCGTGATGTTCCGATCTGGACTTTTTTTCGAAGTTGGGTCCAACCGTATATTCACCGGTCAGGATTTCTTGAAAGGGGCGATCATGGAACGCAACGTAACACCACAGTCGCGCGGGCTCGTCGTCCAGGTCCGTCCCATGCGACTCAAGCTTCAACCGAACGAGATGAAAATAGTAGTCGCGGAATTCCCGGGAATCGAGATAGGCATCAATCAAGTCGGATAGCCGCGCTCCGTCATCCAGTTTTTTGATTTCCCCGGAGGTTGGCGGCCGGCCGACGAGATCCAAAGCAATCTTGACCAGCCGCAGTTTCTGCTTTTCGCGCTCGCTACCAACGAGGGAAAGCGACGGCGGACGTGTAAACAGAAAATCGGGATGCCGCAAAAGGGCTGCACACAGTGAGCTCCAGGCGTATTGCTTGATGTCAGGCCGGGGAACGGAAAACTCAATGACCGCCTGGGTGCTGTCCCCAAGATCGACGGGAACACCGGATAACTGTCGCCATGAGTATTGCAGGGCACTCTGTTGGACCGTGTAACAATTGGAGGCATCCAATTTCAACCTGGCATCCGATTTAGCGATCATCGGGTATTCGATCTGTATGATCGGCGCAGATTTCTCGGCTTGGATCACTACAGGAACCTGCGGTTCATGGTTGACCTTGCCGGGATAGTAGATGCGAACATCGTAAAACTTGTCGGGATCCCAACTCGTATGGCCTTTGTCGTTGGAATCCTTATCGGCGGCATGGGCAAGCGGGACATAGCGCAACGACAACTCACCTTTTCTCTTATTGCCGTCGTGCAGCTTTTTGCCTTTTACATTGTAGGCCTTGAATTGGCCTTCGTTATAGCTGCTCCACTCCTGGTTGCCCTCCGCCTGGCTGCTGTCAATCAGGAATCGCGCGGTGGAATCTGACCGTTCAAGAAACTCGACGGCGGCCGCCGTCACGCGCTGTCGCGTGCCCCGATTGGAAATCTCAACGTATCCCTGCTGGCCAAATTGAAAGGAAGTTCCAGGCTTAAAAAAGGCGATGGTGTCGTTTCCGCAGTCGTAATAAAAATGGGCTTCACCAGCTTCCGGTCGGGAAGGCATCGTGGAACTGGCCAGCTGATTTCCCGCCCCTGCGGCGAATAGTTCCACCAGGACGTTATTGGCATTGCCCGAGTCTGTGCGCCACAATAATTCCACCTGGTACTCGCCTGCGTTTTCGACCGACAAGGGAATGGTGATGGAACTTTGTCCCTTGTGGTTGTTTCGATCCTCCAGACTTTGCACACCACCGCGCCCATCGATTTCCCACGCACCATCGATCTGAATCTCGGGAAAGGCGACGTCAATGGTCTGGACCGGCTCGTCCACGGAGTCAACGGGCGAAATATTGACTCCTGCACAAGAAACGTTTCGTTGTGTACCCAGATTGTGAATCACCAGCCGCTGGCCGGAAGTGTCGGGATTGAGCTGAACGCCTGGCCCAATCAACAATGACGAGACTTTTTGGTCGCCCTCAGCCGTCACGGACTGATCCACGATTTGCTGGTGGACTTCGAGCCGGTCGCCGTTGACAGGAATCTCGAGACGACGCGATCCATGCAATCCGGAAAGCGGATCGGTAACGGTCAATTCGAACGACAACGTGTGCCTGCGTCTGCGTATAATCTCGCTCGCCTGGTAAATCTCTCGCAGCAGTTTGTAGGACTGGGTGACCTCGTCTTCTGTTGGCGGCCGAAACAGCACTTGTTCGTACAAATGGTTGATCGCATCACGGTATTCTTGTGTTGCACCGTCCGCTTCCAGGGGTGAAACGGAAAGCTCGGGAAATTGGGCAAAGGGTCCTTTCCTCAATTGATATGCCCGATGCGAGACGTCGCTGGCCAATATATCCAGGCCGGTCAAGTATGCGGCAGTCGGTTCACGACTCTCGTTAAAGCGGGTCGTGAAATCAGCGCCACCGAATAAGGCAATATTCTCGATGAAAAGATTTTTGCTCCCACGAGCACCGTCGTCAGCGAAAATCTGCGCTATTTTACCCCGTAGCTGTCGAAAGGAAATGAATTGATCGTGCGAGGCGTCAAATGGTTTCCCCTGATAAGGCTGCAACAATGCGCGCGGAAATTGTTCGTCTACCGGTCGACCCTCGGACGGACGGTCTTCTTCCAGCAACCGAAGAAAGGCACGCAGCTGATCAATTTCCCTGTGGTCCCAGGCATCATAGTTTTGGGGCATTCGAAGCTGTTCGTTTTCGCTGGTCAGCCGCGATATCAACGAGTCAGGACCTGTGTGGCCAAGGTATTGGCCATCGACGAGCATCAGCAAATCTTCTTTTGCGTTGCCGGAAAAGACGAGGTCGGATTCGCCGCCTGTGCCGTGGCAATCAAAACAACCGCGGTCATCGCCCATCAACAGTGGATAAATCCTGGATTCGAATTCGGCAACAATCTTGTCGGACAAAACCTCCTGATCGTCAACCGAGGGAATTGCTGTTCCGCCCAGCCAGGCGGTAACAAAAGCCAGGATTGGGATCGCAATTCGGTACCACATATTCAATCCCAGGAAACGCAACTCAAAGTCGCGACCGCAACTCGCGTCGACTTATTTTACTTCATCCTGGGAGTTGCCGACAGCATTCGACTGGGTGGTTTTGATGGTCGCATGACAGGGTGTTAACCGATATATGAGTCCAGATCGCTTACATAATCGATAGGCTGGCCAATAAACCGTTGCGATCAACCATGGATTCATTGCATCGATTTTCCCGTACCGAGATCAGACCGCTTGAATTTACGCGCACTTCCAGCTTGAATCGTTACAAAACAAGCTGATGCGGCTGGCCATGAGATGATTCATTGAGCCGTCCAGAATCGGGTGATCATCTCGGTAAACTTCCAAAACAAAAAAGCGGCCCGACTATGCAACGACTTGCGATCTCAACGGTTTTCGTTTTGTTTCTTGCGGCCATGAACTGCCAAGCACAGGAAAACTGGCCGAGATTTCGGGGAATCAATGGAAACGGAGTCGTTCCCGCGGACCTACCCGACAAATGGTCGGAAAACGACTATTTGTGGCAGATCGACTTGCCGGGAGTTGGATCCAGTTCGCCGGTGATCTGGGATGGCAACTTAGTCATCACCAGTTGCGACGCCAAGACTGCCGAATTGACGGTCCAATGTCTTGACGCAGAAACGGGCAAACAAATGTGGGCGAAGTCATTCGAATCGTCACCTTACCGATTGCATGCTCGTAATTCATTTGCGGCAAGTACTCCGGCACTGGATGCAGACCACATCTATTTCGCGATGGCGAATCCGCAGCACACTTTGTTGGTTGCATTGGATTACTCGGGCGACGTCGTTTGGCGACGCGATTTTGGGACTTGGACTTCCCAGCACGGTTTCAGCATGTCGCCGGTGGTCCTCGGCGATAAAGTGATCTTTGTCAACTCGCAACAGGCCCAGCAGGTGAGACCCGGGCAAACACCAGGCACAAGTGAAGTGATCGCGGTGAGTCGGAGGACGGGCAAGGACGTCTGGCGGACGCCGCTCAAAGCAACGCGGGCTTGCTACGCGTTGCCGTGTTTGATTGAGCGGGAATCGGGGCAAGAGTTAATTGGAACCAACACGGGCGACGGTTTTTACAGCATTAATCCAACCACCGGCAGAATGAATTGGTCGGTGTTGCCGTTTCGAATGCGAACCGTTGCCTCGACGATAACCGCTGGGGGCCTGGTGTTTGGCAGCAACGGTTCGGGAGGCGGCGGCAACTACCTGGTTGCGATCCAACCGAATGGCGACGGTGCAGACAAGGTCTATGAGATCACGCAAAGTGCAAACTATGTCCCGACACCAATTGCCGTCGGCGATTTGCTGTTTCTGTTTGGCGACAAGGGCATTGCGACGTGCGTCGATCTGAAAACGGGATCGTTGAACTGGCGGGAACGCTTGGCGCGCGGATTTTCCGGCTCGCCCGTGAGCAACGGGAAGAATCTTTATGTGATGGGGGAACAAGGAACTGTTTTCGTCGTCCGTGTCGCCAGGGAGTTTGAGAACGTCCACCAGATCGAATTGGGGCAAACCACCCGCGCAACGCCGGCGATCTATAACGAAAAAATCTATTTTCGCACCGATTCAAAACTCTTTTGCCTGGGCAATCACCCGGGCCATAAGTAGCCACGTTGAACGGCAGGCTTCAGGCCTGTTGATATACAATTCCTTGCGTTGCAGGGTATAATCCACGTTCCGGTCGAATGCCTTCCCAAACTAAAGGAACTTTCTCTTGCTCGACCTGGTGGGAACCGGAAAAGCGCATACTTGCAGCGGAACGCGACGTGATTTCCTGAAAGTCGGCACGTTGGGCGCCGTCGGTTTGTCCTTGCCAACTTACCTGGCTGCCGCCGCCGCCGGAGCGATCGATGCCGACAAGAGCGATCACGCATGCATCATGATCTTTAACCTGGGTGCGCCGAGCCAGTTAGATACGTTCGATCCCAAGCCCAACGCGCCTGCGGAAATTCGCGGACCGTTCCAAGCGATCAGCACCAAATCGCCCAACATTCAAATATCGGAGATTCTTCCCAGGCACGCCGAGATCGCAGACCAGTTTTCGATCATCCGTTCATGCCACCACAGCGGCGCTGCTGTTCACGATTCTGGATGGCAGATCATGCAAACCGGGCGCATGTTTCAAGGCGGTGTTGAAACACCCCACGCCGGTTCAGTCGTCAGTTACTTGCGCGGTCGTAAAACGGATCTGCCGCCTTTTGTCGTTCTTCCGGAGAAGATGGGACGTGGCGGTGGCAACTTGCCAAACGGTCAGTCTGGCGGATTCCTGGGCAAGTCGCACGATCCTTTCGCCTTGATGGCCGACCCTTCCCAGCCGGATTTCAAAGTTCCCGATTTGCTGCCGCCCCCCGAGATCGGCACGGCTCGACTGGAGCGCCGGCGCAGGATGCGCGCGATCGTAGAACAACGTCTTGATAGTTTTGAAACAAGCGAAAATGCCAAGTTGGTGAATGAGAATTTCGAGGCGGCGTTTCGGATCATGACCAGCCCGCAAGCCCGATTGGCATTTGACCTCTCCAAGGAACCCCAGTCCCTCCGCGAGAGGTACGGCATGAATCGATTCGGTCAATGCTGCTTGCTCGCTCGACGACTGATCGAAGCCGGAGTCCGGTTCATAACGATCAACACATTTTTGACCGTATTCGACGAGATCACTTGGGACATTCACGGCTCGAAACCGTTCACCTCCATCGAAGGCATGAAAGACATCGTGGCGCCGATGTACGATCAGGGCTATAGTGCCCTGATCTCCGATCTGGCGCAGCGCGGGATGCTCGAAACGACGATGGTTGCGTGCCTTTCCGAGTTTGGCCGCACGCCCAAGATCAATCCCGCGGGCGGGCGCGATCATTGGCCACAGTGTTTTTGCTGCACGCTGGCTGGTGGCGGCGTTCAAGGCGGACGAGTGATTGGCGCAAGCGACCCCATCGGCGCCGTACCCGCTGACCACCCGGTAGAACCCGCCGACGTGGTAGCGACGATTTTTCACAGCCTCGGTCTGGATTTGGAAACCCAGTTGCCGGGCCCTGCCGGACGTCCCTTCCCGATCGTAGACTTCGGCCACCACGCCATCCGTGAATTGTTTTGACATGAAAAACGGAAAGTTTCTCCCGATCATTGGCGGATTAGCGCTGTGGTTTTGTCATTTGGCAAATGCAGCAGATGATCAGCCTAGGAGTTTTCGAAACGACGTGGTGCCCGTGTTGACCCGTTTGGGCTGCAATTCCGGTGCGTGCCACGGAGCGCTCGCAGGCAAAGGCGGGTTCCGGCTTTCGTTGCGAGGATACGATCCGGTTTCGGATTACCTGGCCATCACGCGTCACGCACGGGGGCGCCGCGTCGAGCTGGCCGACCCCGGTCGCAGTCTGATTCTTGCCAAGCCGTCCGGCGCCATTCCTCACAAAGGTGGGCTGCGATTTGAAGTGGACTCCGAACCCTACTCGATCATCGCCCAATGGATCGCTCAAGGCGCCCCGTCTCCGAGCGACGACGACCCGCGCGTGAACTCCATTTCTTTAAAACCGTCCAACGCGTCGAGCCGGCCAGGCGAAAGCGACCAAATCACCGTGACCGCGCAGTATTCGAATGGCGAAACCATTGACGTGACTCGGTGGTCGCATTTTTCGACCACCCGAGAGTCCGTCGCGCGAGTCAATGCCGATGGCAAAATCTCGATTACGGGTCATGGTGCGGGGGCGATCGTCGCTTCGTTTGACAGCAAGATCGCGATTTACGGCATTACCGTGCCCTTTGAATCGAAACTTTCCGACAACGCCTTTGCGGAATTTCAACCAAGGAACTTCATCGACGAAGAAGTCCTTGCGCGATGGAAACAGCTGAACATCGCTCCATCGCCGGTGGCGGACGACGCGACCTTCGTGCGCCGAGTTTATCTCGACACAATAGGCACATTGCCAACAACCGATGAAGTTCGGGGATTTCTCGCAGATACGACGCCCGACAAACGCGACAGGTTGGTCGAGTCGTTGTTGAATCGTGATGAATTTGTTGACTACTGGGCGTACAAATGGTCGGACTTGATGCTGGTCAATGGGCAACTGCTCCGCCCGAAAGCTGTAAAGGCTTACTACCAATGGATTCGCCAACAAGTCGAATTGAACACCCCGTGGGACGAGTTTGCGCGTAAAGTGGTTTTGGCGCAGGGAAGCAGTGTTGACAATGCCGAAACCAATTTCTACGCGCTGCATCAGGACGCGGAATCCATGACGGAGAATGTCTGTCAGGCTTTCATGGGGCTTTCGATTGGCTGTGCGAAATGCCACAACCACCCGCTCGAAAAATGGACCAATGATCAGTACTACGCGATGGCCAACCTGTTCGCCCGCGTCCGCGCGAAAGGCTGGGGCGGCGACCCGAGAAACGGGGACGGTTTGCGGACCATCTATGTCGCGCGCGAGGGCGAGTTGATTCAACCGGGCAAAGGCAAACCGCAGCCTCCGACGCCGTTGGATGGAGCGGCCGTGGATTTCCACGCATCTGGCGATCGGCGGCAGGCCGTTGCGGACTGGCTCACGTCGCCGGACAACCCGTACTTTGCCCGGGCCATTGCCAACCGTGTTTGGGCGAACTTTTTGGGAGTCGGTCTCGTTGAGCCGATTGACGATTTGCGGGCATCCAACCCGGCCAGCAATGAAGCGTTGTTGTCGGCACTGGCACGGTATTTGATCGAAAACGATTACGACCTGAAGTCACTGATGCGAGTCATCTTGCAATCGAATGTCTACCGGCGAAGCAGTCAGGCCCTTCCGCAGAACATTGCGGACAATCGATTTTATTCGCGATACTATCCACGCCGAATGATGGCCGAAGTGTTGCTGGATGCCGTGGCACGGGTAACGGGAGTGCCGGACAAGTTCACCCACATCGAGTACCCCGGTGCGGACTTCCAGGAAACCAAAGAGTACGCGGCCGGTACGCGGGCGCTACAACTTTACGATTCCGCCGTCGCCTCGCCGTTTCTTCGCTCGTTTGGCCGCAACCCGCGAAACATTACTTGCGAGTGTCAACGTTCCAACGAACCTAGCCTGGTTCAAGCACTGCATCTGTCCAATGGCGAAACCATCAACCAGAAACTCCAGTCCGACAGCGGCCGCGTTCAACAGTTGATCAATGACAAGCGGCCGGTTTACCGGATTGTCGAAGAGGTCTTTCTTGCGGCCGTGAGTCGGTATCCGACGGACCAGGAATTGGCGTCGCTGATGAAACTAATCAACGACACGCCCGTGGAATCCCGTCGTGAAGCCATTGAGGACGTATTCTGGAGTGTGTTGAGCAGCCGCGAGTTCCTGTTCCACCATTAATCACTCATGCAACCGCGCCTGGGAATCGTCGTTTTGCTTTTTCTGTTCACACATGGCCAGGTCGTGTGTGGACAAGAGGCGTTGGTCGACTATGCGAAAGACGTCGCGCCGATCTTGGCCAAGTACTGCTCGGCCTGTCACAATCCAACGGATCTCGAGGGCAATTTTTCTTTGGCATCATTCGCCGATATCGCCAAAGGCCTGGAGCACGGACCGCTCCTATTGCCCGGTCAGCCCGAATCGAGTCGCTTGATTCGGGTGACTTCCGGATTGGCAGAGCCGGCGATGCCGCCCGATGACTACGAAAAACCGACGGACGTCGAGATTCAGGACCTGAGAGATTGGATTGACGCAGGCGCGCGCGGACCAGACGACGCAACCCCACTTCGTCGACTGTTGACGCCGCATATCAAGACCGAAGATCCGAGCCGAGCACCGGCCATTACCACGATGGCCATCTCGCCATCAGGCAGTCAAATTGCCATGGGACGATTCGGTGTTGTCGAATTCTGGGAATTGACCGGCGGTTCGTCGATTTCGACGATTGCGGATTTGCCGGGCAAAGTTCACGCGGTGAGTTTCTCAGCAGATGGAGATCGTTTTCTGCTGGCGACCGGAGTGAACGGCCTTTACGGTCGAGCCGACTTGTACAACGCCGACGACAAAAAACTGATCCGTTCGTTTACCGGCCATCGCGACACCATTTACGATGCCGTATTGAGTCCGGACGGGCAGTTGTTGGCCACGTGCAGTTACGATGCGTCGATCATCTTGTGGAACGTCGACTCGGGAAAAATCGCTCGTACCATCCGCGGCCACCACGGGGCGGTTTTCGATCTGGCGTTCAGTCCCGATGGTATGGTTCTGGCTTCTGCGAGCGCGGACGAAACGATCAAACTCTGGTCGGTAAAAACAGGTGAGCGGCTTGACACGCTATCCCAGCCGGAAGCGGAGCAATTTGCCGTAACGTTCAGCCCCGATGGTCGCTTGATCGTCGCCGGCGGGGCGGATAATCGAATTCGCGTCTGGAAATTCGTCAGTCACGACAAGCCGCGGATCAATCCGTTGGTTCATACCCGGTTTGCGCATCAGGGTGCCATTGTCGCGTTGGCGTTTACGTCCAACGGTTTGGCCCTTGTCTCATCGGCTGATGATCGCACGATCAAACTATGGGAAACCGACCAGTTTGCCGGTTCACAAATATTGCCGGAACAAACCGATGTCGCTGTCTCCTTGACAACGTCCGTGGACGGCAAGCAGCTGTTTGTGGGTCGACTCGACGGTTCATGGCAAGCCTATCCACTGGCACCGGTGGAACGACCAGCGACAGGAACGGGCGAGACCATTTCGAGGGCTAATCCAGCTGGCGACGGTGCGCCTCGTCAGCCAACGGCAACTCATCAGTACATCGAATCAGAGCCGAACGACCCGGTTTCGAAGGCCCAATCGGTCGATGTGCCGGCAGCCATTGAGGGAACGATCCACGCCGATTCGCGACAGGATGTCGATCTCTACTCGTTTTCGGCGGTTGCCGGCGAGTCCTGGATGGTGGAAATCAACGCATCGCGAAACGGTTCGCCCTTGGACTCCAAGTTGGAAATCCTGTCGCGTGATGGCAAACCGGTTCCGCGCGTAATGCTACAAGCTGTTCGCGAATCTTATTTCACCTTTCGTGGCAAGAACTCAACGACTGCTGACGATTTTCGACTTCACAACTGGCAGGACATGTCGCTTGACGACTACCTTTATGCATCTGGAGAAGTGGTCAAACTGTGGTTGTATCCCCGCGGACCGGATTCTGGTTTCATGGTTTACCCGGGGGAGGGAAACCGTTGGAATTACTTTGACACATCTGCGGTGTCTCACGCGTTAAATGAACCGTGTTGGATTGTTCGCCGGCATCCGCCGGGAACCGAATTGGTCCCAAACGGGTTGCCGGTATTCACGGTCAACTTTGAAAACGATGACGACAGCCGCAGGGAATGGGGGACTGATTCACGATTGACGTTTACCGCGCCGGATGACGGTCTATATCTGGTTCGTGTATCAGACGTGCGGGGTTTTTCCGGTGAAGCATTCAAGTACACGTTGACGGTGCGTCGACCTCATCCGGATTTCACGGTGACGTGCAATCTGGGCAACGAGACGATTCCGCGTGGAAGCGGACGTGAATTCCGGGTCACTGCAAATCGCGTCGATGGATTTGATGGCGACATTCGAGTCGACGTCGAAGGCCTGCCGGAAGGATTCGAAGCCGCCTCGCCGGTGGTGATCCAGGCCGGTCAACTCGCCGCCTATGGAGTCATCTACGCCTCGGAAAACGCGACTCCGCCCGGCGAGGATATCGCAGCGCCGATGATTAAGGCATCGGCAAACGTCAACGGTCGGGAACTGACGAAAGAAGTCACTTTTTCGAAGAAGCTCAAGCTGGGCGATCCGCCGAAGGTCAAGGCAACCGTAATGCAAGACGGTAAAATCGCCGATCAGCTCGTGATTGCGCCGGGCCAAACGATCTCGGCGGTGGTTGTCCTCGAGCGAAGCGAAGATTTCAACGACCAGGTGCATTTTGGCAACCAGGACGCAGGCCGGAACTTGCCACATGGCGTCTACGTTGACAACATTGGCCTGAACGGATTGCTCGTCACTCGCGGAAACCGTCAGCGCGAGTTCTTTATTACCGCGGTAGATCACGTGCCAGAAACGTCACGGTTGTTTCACCTGAAAGCCCGCGTCGACGGCGACCTGGCGACGCGCCCCATCCTGCTGCACGTTCGCCGGGAGAAGTAATCGATATCGGCCGGCAGGGATCGAACTGGGCGACTTGCCGCGATGATTCGAATTCCCCAGCGATCCGTATTTTTCCATGCTTCTAGTCAAGTAGCGGCGAGAGGACTCGAACCTCCACGTCCTTGCGGACACTTGATTTTGAAACATCAGCCGCCGATTGATCGCATTTGCCAAAATCTTGTTTCGTAACTAGCGACGTTGTGAGTAGTTGTGTCGACGACATTTGAGCGGTCGTTGATGCTCGCAAGATGCCCACATCTTATATATACAATTGCCCGCCTTTTGTGGGCGGCAATTTCAAGCCTGGATACTGCAACAACGACCAAATGTACGGAAGCGAGCATTTAGCTCGTGTTCGAGCGGTCATCGGACGTCGTACTTAAGTGCCTAAACGGAT
>JBFILF010000116.1:0-12714 GCA_041599835.1 Pirellulaceae bacterium | reverse complement strand
CGCGCTGCATCGAGCCAGCGGTCAGCAACAGTGGTTGGACCGCGCGGTATCGCTGCAGGAAAAACAAAATGAATTGTTCTGGGACGAAGCGCAGGGCGGCTACTTTTTTACGTCCAGCGACCACGAATCGCTGCTGGCCCGCGCCAAAAAACCGACCGATGCGGCGATCCCATCGGGAAACTCGGTGGCGGCCGGCAACTTGTTATACCTGGCTCAGCACGCCGGTAACGAATCGTTTCGAAATCTCGCCGAACGGACGGTAAAGAATGCGGGGCCGCTGCTCGACCGGTTTTCAAGTGCTTCACCGCGGATGTTGCTGGCGGTCCGCTTACTCACCGAGCAGGCAGAAACTGAGAATAAAAACGAAAAATAGCGCGGGGCGACATAAGCCGCTCGTCGCTCTCCCACGACGTACCACCGGCGAGATGACCGGCGCGGGGGACTAAAGGGGGGACTAGTCCTTGGGCTGGGTTTCGCCGGTGGGCCCCGTTTTAGTGTTGGCGTAGCGGCCCACCGGAGCCGGCTTGCCGTAATAGAATCCCTGGCCCAGTTTGAAGTTCATTTCCTTTAATACTTCGTGCGACTCGCGAGTCTCGACCCCTTCGGCCAGCGAGACGATACCGAGGTCGTTGACCATCTTGGCGATCAGCGCCACGACTTCCTGGCGTTTGGCGGTGGCGCGATGAATTTCCTTGGTCAGATTCATGTCGAATTTGACGAAATCGGGTCGCACTTCACTGAGTTCTACCAGTCGCGCGCGTCCGACCCCAAAATCATCAAAGGCCAGCCGCATGTTGAGGTCGTTCAAATGTTTTCGCAAATCGACAATCAGGCGGGGGTTGGTGATGGCGGCTTCGTGAATTTCCAGGGTGATTGCGGAGTTGGGAACGATTTTGCGCAGTTGACTGAGCGAGGTCATCAGACCGTCTTTGGATAGTTCGATCGGATGCGTGTTCAAAAAGATGTTCATGCCGTCCGGCAGTTGTTTGCACAGCTCCACGCCCTGGACGCGCATCACTCGGCTGAGTTCTGCCTCCAGGTTCAATTTCGACGCCGCCGAAAACATTTCGGCCGGAGTCTTCAGTCCGAACAGCCGGCTCCGCCCCAGCACTTCATAGCCTACCGTGACGCAATCGTCGATATTGACGATGGGCTGAAAAAACGGCACGACTCCACCGTCGTTCATCAGCCGGTCAAACTGCATCATGGCCAAGGCTCGATCGCAGGCGTCTTCATGCAGCGTGCGTCCCTCGGTGTGTTGTCGATCCATGCCGATGCGAAAGACCAAGGTGGCAAACTGAATCAAGTCGCCTTCGTTGAGTATCACCGAACTGCTCAATTGTTGACCGTTGACGTACGTGCCGTTGGTGCTGCCTAGATCGCGGAGGCACAGCTGGCCGTCTTCCGCGAAAAACACCGCATGCGCTTTGGAAACGCTGTTGCAGGGAAGTGAAATCGGCGCGTCCGAGCGACGGCCGACTTCGCACGACAGGTTCGGGATGGGAATCTTACGCACACCATCTTCATCGGTGATCTGTCCCGACAGGTACCAGACATTTCCAGAGCGTGGCGGGTCGTGTTGCTGCTGTGTTTCCATAAGTGGGTGAGCGTCAGGGGTTGAGAGTTCCGTGTGGTCGAATGGAAAGGGCGCGGTTTGATTCCAATATGGATGTAGCATTCAGTTGCCGCCCGGCAAGGGAAATAAACGCGGATTCCCGGTAACTCCCCCGCTGGATCTCGCCTGGAAAATAATCGGCCAAAAACAGTTGGCATTGGCCCACTGCAACCTATACGTATTGATGAAGGCTGTCTCTTCGCGCGTTGCCATGCCGGGTTGTGACACCTGCAACGGAGATTCATTTATGAGCATTACGGATTCTTCGGTTTCGCAAATCGATCTGCTTGCCACGATTTTGTCGGACGAGTCGTTTCGGCCTGCCGAACCGGCGTCGTTATCAGAAACCGGCCTCCCCTCGTCCCTGATTGAATCGTTGATCTGCAAGCGATTGCAGGTGGTCGGAAAACGCAGCGGCCGCCAGCTTTCGGAGGAGCTCTGCCTCCCGTTTCAAGTCATCGAGAACATCTTTCAAAACATGCGGACGCGGCAAATCCTGGTCCATCAGGGCTCGGCGCCATTGAACGATTACTACTACGTGCTGACCGAGTCGGGACGCGAACGCGCCAGTCAGGAAATGGCCAGTTGCACGTACTGCGGACCGGCACCGGTTCCGCTAATGGATTACGTGCTGTCGACCGAAGCGCAAACGATTCGGGCCGAGTGCCCCAAAGAGAAACAGCTGTACGAGGCGTTTTCAGATATTTCCGTCGACGACAAACTTTTCGAAAGGTTGGGACCGGCA
Source organism: Pirellulaceae bacterium (assembly GCA_041599835.1). Lineage (GTDB taxonomy): Bacteria > Planctomycetota > Planctomycetia > Pirellulales > Pirellulaceae > CAJQPP01. The sequence continues at coordinate 10,354 of JBFILF010000116.1, read as the reverse complement.
GTCAATTCGGGGGCCGGTTTGTTTTTGTACGGCGAGCCGGGCAACGGAAAATCGACGTTGGCCAAGAAGATTACTCAATGTTTTGGACAACTGATCTGGATCCCCCATGCGATTTACGAGGATGGCCAGATCATCAAGCTTTACGATGCGGCGTTCCACGAGGAGTCGAACGAAAGCAAACAAAGCATTTTGAAGGAATCCGCTTACGACCGACGCTGGTTGAAGATCCGCCGGCCCACCGTCGTGGTCGGTGGCGAATTGACCATGGACGCGTTGGAAATTCGTCACGACGAGCGCAGCAATATCAGCGAAGCGCCGTTGCAGATGAAAAGCAATTGCGGTTGCCTGCTGATCGACGACTTTGGCCGCCAGCGAATTGAACCCACTGAATTGCTGAATCGCTGGATTGTCCCGCTGGAAAGTCGCGTCGATTTCCTGACGCTGGCATCCGGCAAAAAAATCCAAGTTCCGTTTGAACAACTCATCATCTTCTCAACCAACCTGGAACCGGAAGACCTGGTGGACGAGGCGTTCTTGCGGCGCATCCCCTACAAGATCGAAATCGGCGACCCCTCGGAAAAAGAATTTTACCAGTTATTTCAGATTTACTGCGACCTGTTCCAGTGCGAGTTTCGTCAACCCGTGGTCGAACACGTGGTGGAAACGCATTACAAAGCCGCTGACCGTTCGATGCGCCGCTGCCACCCCCGCGACTTGCTGGGGCAAATCCGCAACTACTGCGTGTATAAAGACCTGCCCTTTGAGCTGAAAAAAGAGTATTTCGACCAAGCAGTGGAAAGTTACTTTACGGTCGTCATCGGCAAGCGTGGTGTGCCACACACCGCAACAGCCGCACAGGACTAAGCCGGATGCGCGGCCTTGGCCGCGAAAAGGAATTTGTCAATTGTGCGGGTCGTGGCTGCGGCATTTTTGGGGTTTTTTGCAATAAGCCCGTTTGTGGCGCCTGGCCCAAAGCTACGTTTCTCAAGGGAAACTTCCCCAGGTTGACCGTCTGCCCGTGGTGACAAACGCATTGGAAAGGTTTTAGAACCCGATTAGCAACGTCGTGCGATAAGAAACATTTATGTCCCAATCACCCACCCAAGCGCTGGCAGCCGAACAATCGATTCTCGGTTACACCCTGAAGGAGCGCATCGGCGCGGGCGGATACGGCGAGGTCTGGTCGGCCGAAGCGCCCGGCGGGATGCTAAAAGCGGTCAAGTTCGTTTATGGTTTTCACGATGAGAATCGAGCACAGCGCGAACTGAAAGCGCTGGATCGGGTGAAGGAAGCCCGTCACCCGTTTTTGCTGTCACTCGAGCGGATCGACGTCGTCGACGGTCGCCTGGTGGTGATCACGGAATTAGCCGATAAATGCCTGAAAGACCGCTTCAACCAATGTCGCGAGGATGGCTTGGAAGGCATTCCGCGCGAAGAGCTGTTGGCTTACATACGCGAATCGGCGGACGCGTTGGACTACCTGGCCGAAACATACGCACTGGCGCATTTGGATGTCAAACCTGAAAACCTGCTGCTGGTCGGCCAGCACGCCAAAGTAGCGGATTTTGGATTGGTCAAGGATATTCACAACGTCAACCAGTCGTTGATGGACGGGTTGACGCCGGCTTACGCGGCCCCCGAACTTTTCGACGGCCAGCCAAGTCGAGCCAGCGACCAATACAGCCTGGCGATTGTGTACCAGGAGATGTTAACGTCTACGCGGCCGTTTTCCGGCACCACGTCGGCGCAACTGGCCAGCCAACATATTCACAGCCGACCCAATCTCAATAGCTTGCCCCGCAGTGACCAGGCGGTGATCGCCCGTGCCTTGTCCAAAGAACCGGACAAGCGCTATGTGGATTGCCGGTCGATGGTCGACGAGCTGACGAAGCGTCGCAGTCGCATCAAGACCCGCAAAGCTGCTGGCCCGCGGACCAAGTCCGAACGCATCAACACCTCTGGACAGACCAACGCCGAATTCGACATCAAGGCAGTCAAACACGATCAAACGATGACGATTTCCGAATCGTTCATCCCGGCGGTCAAGTTTGAAGCGTCGCTGGAAAAACTCGAGCCGTTTGATTTAAAGGGCGTCGAGCCGCAACTTCGGCCCACGCTGTTTATCGGCGTGGGGCAGACCGGCACCCAAACGCTGTGCCTGTTGCGGCGGCGGCTCAGCCACCAGTACGGCACACCCGAGCAAATGCCGGCGATCCGCTTTCTCAGTCTGGATGTCGACCGGCGATCGCTGTTCGATGCTACGCTCGGCAACGAAAGCGAAGCGCTGCGAAGCCACGAGATTGTGAATTTGCCGCTGCGGAAACCGGAAGAATATCGCAATGATCCGGATCTGGATGTGTCGTGGATCGGGCGGCGGTGGATTTATAACGTTCCCAAAAGCCAGTTGACCGAGTCGCTCAGGCCATTGGGTCGGCTGGCATACGTCGATCACCACGAAAAGATCTATCAGAAAATCCACGACGAACTGGAGAAGCTGACGGCAGCCGAATCGCTGGCCGCCACGTCGGAAACCACCGGCCTGTGTCCTGCCGACGTGCAACCGCAGATCATTGTCGTCTCGTCCATCTCTGGCGGCGTGGGCAGCGGCATGGTCTTGGATCTAGCCTATTCGATTCGCGTCTGCATGGGCGAACTCGGGCTGTCCGATGATCATTTGTACGGCATGCTGCTGCACTCCACGTCACGCGCCACTGGCGATTACCGACTGGACATTGCCAACACGTATGCGTTTCTGAATGAGTATTATCATTACAACCTCAACGGATTTCCGGGCAGCGATTATTGCGCAATCCCGGCGTTCGACGATCAGACACCGGCATTCAACCAGGCGTACGTGGTGCATCTGGGCGACGACCTGAAAGAGGCCGACTATCAAACCGCCATCGACGGCGTGGCCGAATACCTGTGTTTGAGCACCGTATCACGGTGCAACGGATTTTTTGAATTGTGCCGTCACGACGACGAGTACGATCCCAACAGCCTGCGATCGGTGGGAATCAATTTTATTAGTCGCGGCAAGGGCTCGTTAACCGACCGCCCGGCTCACACCTTGGCCCTGCGGTTGCTAAATAAATGGCTCAAAGGCGAACCGAAATCCGGCGAGCCCAGCTCCAGCAACAACGGGCACGTTTCTTCCAAAATGGCCGACGAATTGATCAACCGTTCAGGGGTGCACGAGGATCGTTTGACGGCAAAAGTCGACGAGTTGATACGCGAAGAGTTGGGAGATTCTCCGGCCACGCAGTTGTTGCGGTTGATACATCCAAAAATTAACGATCTGCTGTCGAATCTGGACATGGACGCCATGAATCTGGCGACCAAGTTGCTCAACGCGCGACTTGGCAGCCCCAATGAAAACGCCCTGAAAATTCCCGGGGGCGAACCCACCGTGTGCGAAATCATCGACGCCAAGATCCCGATCATGGCGCGTCGCATACGCGATGAACTGGCGGGACCCGTATTTGCCTTGATCGATGATCCGCAGGCACGGGTATTCGGCACGAAAGAAGTTGCCGACGCGCTGTTCGAAAACCTGCAGGTCCTGGCGGTGACGCTGGAGCCCAAGAAAGCGGAAATCGAAGCCAAGCTAAAACGGTGTGGCGCCCAGTACCGCGAATTGATTACCAGCAAAAACAACGAGCGGGATGCCGCCTTGGAATTGGTCGCTGAGTACGTCAACGCCCGCGTTCAACTGATCCGGGAATCGTACAAACGAAGACTGGTGTCGGCCGTCCGCAACGAACTGGCCGTGGCCCTCGGCAGCATCACGGAGTTCTCTCAGAAACTTGATTTGGTGAATCAGCAGCTGAACTTCGCTTTGAATGTTCGAACCGAGTCCAGCAATCCCCTGGAAGAAGATTACGGTGAAAAAGAAAAGGACCTGCGTGAAATCATGGTGCAGCAGGTCATTGATAAAACCGAGAGCCTGTTGCCGCTGCTGGAAACGCAGCTGGAAGAGCGTCATTTTGCCGGCAACGGCGGATTGCTGACGATCCTCCGCGATGGCGGGCACCGCATGCGGCAACTGCCCGAACTGATTCGCGGTGAAGCGCACAATATTGTTTGCCAGGCCATGAAGGAATTGCGCATCGATACGCTGCTGCGGGATTCCAATTTCAGCGCCCCGGAAATCGCCAACTGGCTCAATTCACTGGTGGAAGCCGCGCGGCCTAATGTGCTGGAATGTGGCGGCACCACCCGTTTGATGCTGGCGGTTCCGGAAGAAGCACCCGTCACCGCCATCGCTGGTTTCATTCAAAACCAATTTGACCACGAAGCCAACGTGATCGCCGCCACCTGCGGCGACCTGGTGGTCTGCTACGAAATGGCGGCCATCCCCATCGAAAATGTGGCCATGAGCATCATGCAAATGCAACCCGACTGCGCGGAACTGGTGGGCCGGTTGCATTGCCGCAACGACATCGAATGGACCAGTTTGACGCCGCTTTGTTAACGACGCGCCTGTCAGAAATCGCGGGGCGCCCGACCGCGGCGTCGCTGCGGAAATTCGAACGGCTCGCCGGTCATCTCCTTGACCAGTTCCTGTTGCTCGTCGTTGAGGAATCCCGTGATGGTCTCGGCCAGTTTCGCATCCAGTTCTCGGCTGGCGGTCATGATTGCCCGAAAATTACCACTTTCTCTTGCTTCTTCGGCGGCTTTTTGAATCGCCACCATCGTTTCTTCAAAGGCCGCGTCGATGTCTTTTTTCTGGTCGGGCGTAATGCCTAGCGACTCGGCAACCGACTCATCGCGGTACATGGCCGTGCCCATCCGCTGGTGCCTCAGCTGATTGAGCCGGTTGAGTTGTTTATCGTTTAATTTTGACACAAGTTCTTTTTCCTCGGCCCGCAGCTCCTTGAGCAGCTCATTTACTTCGGCATCGTCGCCACCGTCCATGATGATTTCACGTCGCTCAGTACGCCAGGCGTCATTAATTTCGGCCGCCGATTCACCCATTTCTTCGATCTGTTCGTCAGTCATCTCCAGTTCTTTTTGAACTTTCTCCATCACCAACAACTCTGAATACAGCTGGCCGCGGCCCGCCATCATCATGCGCATCATCATATTGCCGCCGCCACGTTCCTGGGCTTGGATGTGCGAAACGAAAAACGCTGCGCTGGCAACGGCGCAAACAATGTAAATACTCTTTGAACGATTCATGATCCCACTCACCAAAAATCACACGGGCACAAACTTGCGTAACGGCCCAATATTTTAGGTTGGGGAAATTGGCCAACGCAAACCCCTGACGGCTGGCAACAACGAGAAATAGTTTGCCGGATTTGTTGCATTCGGCGAAACTTCCCGGTCCGGTCCGGGTTATCCGCTTTGGTCCGGAACCGCCCGCGGTCGATTCAAAACACGCTTGAGACGGGTTTCAAGTTTTTCGCCATTGAACATATAAGCGTGGTTTTGCCGGTCTTCGCGAAACTCGTGGTAGAACGTCAAGGGTTGCCGCGCCTGGCTGAATTTCAACTCGATTTGCGTTTCCGGCAACAAAAAGCGGCCCGTTTCACCTTCCTTGACCGACTTTCTCCATTCGACCAGCTCCACATGGGCATTGGATCCGGTCGCGTCGAACGTGACTTGCGGATTGGCATTGTCCTCCACATCCACCAACCGCGCAAACAACTCCATGCGATTGGACTTGTCCGCCGCGCTGTCTTTGAGCGTGATCAAAGTCCCCAAGTCAAACCGGAAACCGTCGTGTCGTAGCGCAAAGAAATAGGCGATACGGTTCCAATGTTGGCTGGCAAATTCGTCGATCCCGACTTCTGCCCCCACGGTGACCAAACGGCAATTCTGGTTGATCTCGTGGATCGCCTGCCGAAATCGCAACGCCGCTTCTTTCCGCTGGAAATAAACCCGATCGGCAGTATTCAGCAACGATTCGACCCGGGTGATCCAAGGCACTTCGGCGGCCGCCACGTTTTCCGAGCGTTCCAATTCGATCGGCGCCAGTTCGGGTTTGACGACGACACGGTTTTCCTGGCCTCGCTTCATTTCCGCTTCCATGCGCTTAAACGCCCAGGCATTCTCTTCTCGCGGGAAATCGATGTGTCCCGACTGATATACGATACCTTTGAGCGATACCATGGAATCCGACAAGCTAAGGAGAGGGAGTGGACGTACTATTAGTATCGACAGAGCGGCTGGTCGAAGCAAGTCACAGAGTTGCCATACCTGTTCCTTCCGCGCACACAGCAAAGCAAAAGTTTAATGACACCGCTGGAAATTTTGCGACACCATTTCGGGCACCAGGCATTCCGCGGTCGACAAGCTGAGATCATCGAACATGTAATGGCCGGCGGTCACGCGCTGGTCATCATGCCCACCGGCCAGGGAAAGTCATTGTGTTACCAAATTCCCGCCGTCAGCCTGGCGCGCGGCTACCGGGCCGATGCTTCCGACCGCGGATTGACCATGGTCATCTCGCCACTGATCGCGCTGATGAAGGACCAGGTCGATTGCCTGAACGAGAGGGGCATTGCCGCGACGTTCGTCAACTCCTCGCTGGACCGGACACAGCGTACCGAGCGCTACGAGGCGCTGGCCCGCGGCCAATTTGATTTGCTATACGTTACGCCGGAGCGCTTTCGCAAACCGGATTTTGTCCAGCACATTCGCCGGCGACGGATCCACCTGCTGGCGGTCGACGAGGCACATTGCATTAGCCAATGGGGGCATGATTTCCGTCCGGATTATACGCGCCTGCGCGAGATTCGCAGCACGCTCGGCCAGCCAACGACCATTGCCTTGACCGCCACCGCCACGCCAGACGTCCAACAAGACATCGTTCGGCAACTGGGATTGCAGCCCGACGAAGTGCGGCTGTTCCACGAAGGCATCGACCGCCCCAACCTGCGGCTGGCGGTCCAGCCAGTCTGGGGTGACGACGAAAAATTAGACCACATTGCCGAAACCAACACCCGCTTGCCCGGCGCCGGCATTGTTTATTTTACGCTGATCAACACCCTGCTTCGCTACAGCGAACGATTGGGCAAGCAACGCATCTCCCATTTGATTTACCACGGCGAGTTGCCGCGCGATATTCGCAAGCGGGTGCAGGACGAGTTCATGGCAGACGACCATCTGGTTTTGGCCACCAACGCCTTTGGGATGGGCATCGACAAGGAGTCGATTCGTTTTGTCTTGCACGCGGAATTGCCCGGATCGATGGAGTCCTATTACCAGGAAATCGGTCGGGCCGGGCGCGATGGCTTGCCGTCGGAATGCCTGCTGATGTACGACCAGCGCGACCTGGAAACCCAGCTGGAATTTGTGCGGTGGAGCAATCCCGACGCCGAATTCTATCGCCGCGTTTACGACATGTTGCGGTTTGATCGGGAACAAATTACCGCTTTTGGCGTCGATTGGCTCAAAGAAAAACTGCACTTTAAGCATCGGCACGATCACCGTTTGGAAACCGTACTGGGCATGCTCGTCCGATACGGGGTGGTCGAGGGTTCATTGTCGCCGTTGGCATTGAAAGTCGTGGCAGACCTGCCGCCGCAACTGACTGATGTGACCCAGCTGGCCGACAAGCTGCGCCGCGATCAACAAAAACTTCACGCTCTGGTCCAGTACGTGCATCACCAAGGTGACCGCAAACAATACATTCACGAATACTTCGGTTTGCCATACGCGTTGCCGCGCGATAGCACGGCGCACTGATGACAAGTGCGACGCGCGCCCGCCAGCGGCTCAGCATCGGGTTGCTGCATGAACGGGATTTAATCAATCTGGTCACTTTGCGACCGCTAGCCTTGTCGCCAACTGACACACAAATCTGATTATGAGACCACGATTGATAGCAATGGTGCAGCGGCTAGCTATCTTTTTCCCGTAATTTTTTGTTTCCAAACCAAGTTTGTTAAAGAAAGTTGGTTTGGGCGTGAAGTTTGCTGAAAGAATTCATTACTTGTTGCGACATGTCATAAGCAACACAACGACAGCAATTTCAGCATGTTCTTTGAAAGGAGACTTGTGCATGCTTGTCCTCTCACGAAAAGTTGGCCAAACAATACAAATTGGCGATCAGGTTCGCGTCACCGTCACTCAGGTAAAAGGAAGGACCATTCGGATTGGTATTGAAGCGCCGGCCGAGATTCCGATTCGCCGCGGTGAACTGGAGATCCATCAACCGTTGGGTCAAACGTTTCCAGCCGGCGATGGCCTCGATGTGAATCTTTCCACATGCGGCGCCTAGGCGAAGATGTGTCCGAGCACTAATCGGGGGAACCTTTCTGTCGTCGGATTTGTTCCCGCTCTGGGCGCTGTTTATAAAACGGATCGAGCGGAAAACAGCCGGAAATCAATCCAAGCCGGGGGCCTGTTGTACATTGGCTGAACGTCCGACAAATCCGCTTTCGCTGTAGTGGCCGGCCCGCCAGAACATCGGCCGGCAGTTGGGGATAGGCCAGGGTCATTCGGCCCAGGCCAACAAAATCTGTCATACAACTCCGAACCGCACCACTCCCCACTGCCGGCAACCATTCCTGCAGGTACGAGTAACCCGAACCAACAAACACCAGATCTGGAAATCGACGTTTGAGCTGTGCAGTGACCTCGATTTGGCGGGCCGCGCCCACCAACGGATCTTCCGGCGGCAGATAACCATCGCTGGGCGGAAAGAGGGCCGGCCGTTGAATGTGGGCGTTGTAATAGGGGCATCCTGCTGTCGTACAAACCAGCCGCACATTCAGTTCTCGCAACAATTCCAACAATCGAATGGTTTCGGACAAGTCGATGCCCAACCCGTCCGCTGTCCCCCCAAAGGGATGCTGTTTGGTCGGAACCGGCTGACCGATTCCGGATTCACCCCGCTCAAAGGGCGCGAAATCAAACACGCTAACGCGAACACCCACCATTAAAGTTGGCGAGGCATGGCGAATGCCCGAAATAATATCGCGAAGAAACCGGGTGCGATTTTCAAAACTGCCGCCATATTTTCCGGCCCGCTGGTAACCCGACAACAGCTCGTGTCCCAGGTATCCGTGGCAGTGTTTGATGTCGACAAATTCGAAACCGGCGCGATCCGCCAGAACAGCCGCTTGCACGAAGGCCGCGACCAACTCATCAAGCTCCGCGTCACTCAATTGCGAGTGTTCTCCAATGGCTGGTTGCATTCGCTGATCGAGGATCGGATGCCGGTAGACGGTTCTCGGCTCGGGCCGGTCGTGCGCGTTGGGTTTGCTGTAGCGTCCTGAATGCGTCAATTGCAAACCGATGAGCAGGTCCTCCGTGTTTCCGCCGGCTTGGCAATGCGAATCGACGAGGGCTTGCCGCAGCGACTGGATGTCGCCCATCGTTTGCTCGTTGATCAACAGCTGATTGGGATTTGCGCGGCCATCGTGCCTCACGGCTGCCGCTTCGCCGCCCCAAATCAATTTAGCGCCGCTGGAACCAAAATGCCGCCAGCGGCGCAGCGTCAACTCGCTGGGCCGGCCATCGCGCGTCCCGTCCCAACCTTCCATGGGCAAGATGGCAAACCGGTTGCCGATCGTGCGGCCATTGATCTCAATGGGCTGAGCCAACGGCAACTCGTCAGGTGGAGGCAGCGGATCTTGCAGCGGCAGCTCAATGCCCAACTCGGCCAGTCGCGCTCGAAACGCGTCAGCAGTCTTCAAGCTCGCTACGCTGTGGTATCTCATGGTCGACGGTCAGCCAACGAAAGTCGCTAGTTGCTCGATGATGGGAAGCATAAACGGGGTGTCGTCCTCGCCGCGTCGGGCAGCCCGGGGATGCGGCGCACCGCTGCTGATCCAACCGCGCAGTTGCAAAAATCTCGCCGCCGAGTGCTTGTATGCCGGAACGGGCCGGCGAAACGCCAGCTGCCCCAGAAACTGCAGCACGTCGTTTAATCCGTAAAACTTCGCGTCGCCGTCGCGCCAATAACGATCGCGGAGGGCAAAATAATCCGGCGCCATCGTGCTCAATCCCAATAAGTAATCGCTGCCGTACATGACCATGTCAATTGCCAGGTCATTTCCGGTATAAATGTGGAATTCGGGCCGCTCGGCGTCTCGCAGTTGCAGTCGCTGCCACTCGGCTTGCCGGTCCAGCGACGAGTGTTTGGCCCCGATGCACTGGTCAATATTCATCAACCGCCCAAACGTCTCGAGCGAATAAATTTTGCCAAACGGGGCAAACATCTGCCCTAGTTCAAACGCAATAAATTGCTGGCAGCTCCCGGCGATGGTCGCGTAACGTTTGACAATCTCCTCTTCGCTGTCGCGCGTCAGGCCGTACGACTGAAAGATTACCGGCGTCCCGCCCGACGCTTGGATTCGCTCAATGGCGCGGTCGTATGCGGCGGCGTCAAAGTTCGAAT
>JBFILF010000115.1:0-12722 GCA_041599835.1 Pirellulaceae bacterium | reverse complement strand
GCTGGCGGGCGGGCGCCTGTTTCCCGGAGTACACCACCTCGCCGATTTTGAGGTGCATGAATCGGCGGATCGAATTGAATTGAAAATGACCAGTCGCGATCGATCCGCCCATGTCAACGTCGCCGGCGAGATTGCCTCGGAAATTCCCCATGAATCCGTATTCTCGTCCCTAAAAGATGTTTCAGCATTTTTTGAAGTCGGGTCGGTCGGGTATTCACCACGGCGTCGCGACGGGGAATTCGACGGTTTGGAACTTCGCACATTCAATTGGCAGGTTGAACCGCTGGCCATGCATCGAGTGGAATCTTCTTTTTTCGACGATCCCAACCGGTTTCCGGAAGGTTCGGTCCAATTTGATAACGCCTTGCTGATGCGCGGCATTGAACATCAGTGGCACAGCCACAAGCCAATTTGTTGTTCGGCGGGCCAAAAAACTTGAAGTGAACAGGCGAGATTGGGTGCTTCAGGGCCACCAAATCTTGGAAGGCAACATGGACGGTAAAATCGTCACGGCTGACAGATACGACACATCTGGCAAGCCGCTGGTGAGGCCTCACCGAGGATTCATATATGTCGCGTATTATCGGCGTTTTCTTGACCGTGGTGTTTGGCGGTAACTATACTTGAATCCTAGACTTAAACGCGACCAATCACTCTCCAGTGAAGGAACGATACGTGTTCAAACCGCGACTGGCACCTGTGTTTCTTGCCGTTTGCCTGTTGGGCGTCTCCGATGTTGCAGCCCAACGGAATCTGGCCCCCGGCGTCCTCAACGTGATTGCGCCGGAGATTGATCCGCGCGATGCCCACTCGTTGCCGATGCCATTGCCGGGATTGGAAGCGCCCGAATACACGCCGAATTTTCCACCCAAGACGGCCACGCTGCACGGGCAGACGCAGCACATCGTGTTTTTCCGTGACGTATGGCAATACGAGTTTGCCTTCCTCGGGTTGCGGCAATTAACCATTGAAACTCAAAACACTGCCGGCCAAACCCGCGACCGAAACATCTGGTACATGGTTTATCGCATCCGCAATACCGGGGCGGCAATCAGCCATGAACGAGTGGAGGATCCCAAGTTCGGACATGTCGATTACGTACAAGAACAGAATCCGGAACAAGTCGATCCCGTCACCCTGCCCAATCGGTTTTTCGGCCGATTTATTCTGGAAGGTTGGGTACAAAACACTTCCACCGGTATGTACACACAAGTCCAATATCGGGACAAGGTCGCTCCAAACATCGCGCGGCTGATCCAACAGGTTGAGGATCCGGATCAAGAATTGTTGAACACGGTGCAAATGGCGGCGGCAGAATTGGTTAAGGTGCCCGCCAACACGGATCAAGGCGGTGTGTGGGGCGTGGCCGTCTGGTACGACGTGGATCCGCGGATCGATTACGTATCGGTCAAAGTTACCGGATTGTCCAACGCCTACCGGATTTCCACGACACCTGCCGGCGAGATGGAATTCAAACACAAGACGTTGCAACTGAATTTCTGGCGGCCAGGTGACGCGCTCGATGAATCAGACGATGTCGTCGATTACGGTATCCCGTTGGTGGACGACCCACAGGAACAGATTGAAATCGCTCGTCGTTACGAGTTGCCAGGGCCGGTGATTCGCGGCGAACGGCTTATCGAGTCCACGCAACGGCGGAAAGTGTTGTTTGAAGCGGACGCTGACATTCAGAAGACTACGTTCGAGTCGGCAGTTGCTGACAAGCTCAACGCCGGCGAATTGCCACAAAACGTGGTCGACGGTCTGGCCAACGCCGGTGTTCAGCTCAGTCCGGACGCCCAGCTGGAGACGCGCGTTGAGGGCTCATTGTGGTCGATCACCGATACCGTCGACGGCCAACGTAATGTCTACCTGATTCGCCTGTACCCGGAGTTTTGGGAAAAGGACAATGTCGGCGGCATCCGCTTCATAAAACGACTTGATCATCTGTGGATCTACCGTTAAATTCTGGATTGACGGTCAGACGAACAATCATTCGCGCCCGTGTGGAATGGAAGATTCCGGCGGGCGTTATGTTTCACCGGGGATTCAGCGATGGCCCACAAAAAAGGTCAAGGTTCAAGTCGAAACGGCAGGGATTCCAACGCCCAGCGCCGCGGTGTCAAGCGATTTGGCGGCCAGCAAGTACGCGCCGGCCATATCCTGGTACGGCAGGTCGGTACGCGATTTCACGCCGGCAAGAATGTCGGCCAAGGCAAAGACTACACCCTGTTTGCGCTGACTGATGGTCAAGTGATGTTCGATCGCGAGGGTCGTCGAGTCAACGTCGTTGCCGAACAAAACTGATGCGTCCGCTGATTACAAACAATAACGCTGGCCCCACGGCCGGCGTTTTTTTTTAATCTTGGACGTGGTGATCTCGATCAGCCGCCAGTCGCGCACCCGAGCGAGAATATCTATTCCCATATAATGAGCAAGCCTGACGCGCCTCCAGGCACTGGGTCACCGGACAGCAGATATTATCCATGACCATGAAGCTTTTGAATCAGCGCATCTGCAAATGCCGGCGCTGCCCGAGATTGATTGAGCATTGCCGAAACATGGCAGTCAAAAAACGCAAAGCCTTTCTGGATTGGGATTATTGGGGTGGGCCAGTGCCGAATTTTGGCCAGGCACCTGCGTCGTTGTTAATCGTCGGTCTGGCACCCGCGGCACACGGGGCCAACCGCACCGGCCGCATGTTTACCGGCGACCGCAGCGGCGATTGGCTGTATCGAGCCATGCATCGCGCGGGATTCGCTAATCAACCGCACGCCCGCACTCGCGACGATGGATTACAGTTGAATGATTGTGCCATCACGGCCATCTGCCATTGTGCCCCGCCGGACAACAAACCGACGAGCACAGAACTTGTCAATTGTCAGCCATGGTTGGAAGAGACCATTGGCCGCTGCCAACCAACCGTGATGCTGGCGCTTGGGCAATTGGCTTGGACTTCATTAGTTCGATTTTGTGTTGCCCAGCAATGGCTTTCGTCCAAACCGCGCCCAAATTTCTCCCATGGCGCCCAATGTGAAATCACCGCGCGTCGATACCTGCTTGGCAGCTACCATCCCAGCCAACAAAATACCTTCACCGGTCGGCTGACCGAATCCATGTTCGATCAGGTATTTGACACCGCCAACCGGTTGCTGCGTCGCCGCAGCGTTTGAACCGGCTGGTCAGCCCGTTTTGTGTCGTCGAGAATGCCGTGCCAGACGAATTATTCCCGAAAGGCGATCAGATTCCGTCGTTGGAATTTGTCCAGTCAACTGAATCGCCCGAGGAGGCTAACCAGCCGATTGATGTGCCGCACAACGATCACCGCCGGTACCGTTCCGGGCTGACATGGTTGGCCTGGTTGGTGATTTTGGCTGGAAGCGGTTTGATCATTGTCAGCGTGCTGGCGAGTCGTTCCAGCGAGCAGGCGCGACAGTTTCAGCAGTCGGAGCTAATCGAGCCAATCATTCGCGGCAAAATTGCGGTCGGCGCAACTGCCGTGGGCGCCGTCCAACCAAATTATTTCCGCGAGGTGATCGATAAACTGGCGGCCGAGGGGCCGTTTCAAACAAGATTCGCCTACTGCATCCTCGCCAATGAACTTTTCGGCGCCCAAGACGCGCTGGAAAAGCTCAGCAACATTCAGGAGCGGGCCAACGACGTCAATGCCGAGCCGAGCGAGACCGACGAGCGGCTGGCCCATGTGCTCAAAACCCTTTTCGAGGACTACCGCCTCGAGCATTGGCAAGCCCCGTCAATCACCGACGACGACCGATCGTTTTTGCAAGACAAACTCGATTGGCTTGGCAGTCTGGCTTTGTCCCCGCCGCGGGGACCGCCGTCGACACTGCGAGCAGAGGTGGTCAGGCGCGCGGCACTAACGCTATACGTGATCATGTTGCTGATGGTTACGGTGGTGCTGTTGATTTTGGCTGGTGTAGCCGTGTTGCTGACGTTCGTCATCTTGTTCTTCAGCCACCGGCTGGTGTCGCGCGTCAGTGACCAGTCCATGTACGGTCCGGTTTACGCGGAGACTTTTGCGATTTGGATGGTGTTATACATTGGCGGCAGCATCGTGTTTGCCCTGCCAGTGCTTCGCGAACTTGATTTAGGCGGCATGGCGCTGGTGCTTTCCCTACTGGCGCTGTATTGGCCAATTGTCCGCGGCATTCCACTGGCCCACATGCGCGAAGATATTGGGCTGACGTTTCGCACGCCGCTGCGCGATTGCCTGGCGGGCGCAACCGCTTATGTTGCGTTGTTGCCGATTCTTGTCGTGGGCTTGGTAATTTTTGGACTGGTGATGACCGGCATGGATCAACTGGGTCCTCCACAGGAAGAGTTTGCGTCCCGGGGCGGCGCCGCGCATCCGATCGCCAATGAAGTTTTCGGTGAGTCGCGATGGGCCAGTTTTGCAAAAATATTTTTCCTGACCGTGGTGCTCGCGCCCCTCGTGGAAGAAACGTTTTTTCGCGGCATTCTGTACCGGCATTTGCGCGACGTGTCGGCCCGCATGTCGCGGTCGATGAGTGTGTTTTTCGCGGCAGCAATGAACAGCCTGCTGTTTGCCGCGATCCATCCACAAGGCCTGCTGGCGATTCCCTTGTTAGCAACGCTGGCGTTTAGTTTCTCGTTGGTGCGGCAATGGCGCGGTTCGCTGCTGGCACCCATGGTCATGCACGCGCTAAACAATTCGTTGGCAACTATCGGCCTTAGCTTGGTGCTGATTTGAGCCTTGGCATTCCTCACGGGGACTTGCCGGGGCTAGCTTAGTTTAGGCGATCCGCAGGGCAGGCTGCTCCCGAACTATGTCTTATCGCCGTTTGCGGGTAACAACCACCACCAGTTCTCCCGGCTCAAACTGCCGATCAGCGGCCGGCTCCACGATTTCTAAGCCGTGTCGCTCCAACAACGGTGCAATGTGGGGCCACAAGAACGTCAAGTAGTACATGATAAACGGCGGGCGGATCAGCAGGTTTCGTACCCGCATCGCGGCATTGAAACTTCGGCTAAACAGGTAGTCGCGCGACCAGACTCTCGGCATCACGTGTGTGGCAAACACAAAATATCCGCCCGGCTTTAGTGCTCGCGACACGGCGTCGACAAAGTCGGATTGTTGGCCCGGCAGAATGTGACCGAACGCGCTGAAGCTGACGGCCAGATCAAACCGCTCCCGGTACGGCATGTGAAGCACATTGTGATGATGGAATTCCAATTCCGGCGACTTTTCACCCTGCAGATTTTTCTTGGCGCGGTCCAACATGCCGCGGCTAAAATCAACGCCGACTATTTTTCCGGTGCAAAATGGTAGCAACATTTCCGTGGCTGCCCCGGTACCGCAACACACGTCCAGGCAATCGCCGAACGGGGCCAGCGGTTTCAGCACGCCGGCAACCGCTTTCAATACATGCCGGGGCGTTCGAAACGGCGTCCGATCAAATTTGTCGGACAGCAAGTCATAGCCCCGCTGCGTGGATGATAGGGCTTGCCGCGCCAGCTCAAAAAACGTCGGTCCCTCCGGATGGAACATGGTTGAGCCAGCTTGCGCAACGGGTCAATTTGATGATTCCGCGTGCTTCACCATCTGCCTGACCACATGGCCGACATGACCACCCAATAGCCAGAAGTATGCAAACAGGATCGCAATCTGGATCACAGCCATCAACATGGCCGTGATGAATCCCAATTGCACCAGTAAAACGCTAGTGCCAAATACAATGGCCACGGCTACTCCAATGATGCTGAAGCGAATCCAGCGGTTGCGAAGCGGTCCCATCGACTGAAACACCCCCAGAGAATACAGCGACCACGGCGCCTCGTTATACACGACCGCCGCCAAAAATATCGGCGCCAATACAAATCCGGTGATGAGTGCCGGGATGACCATGGCCATGAAACTGCCCGTGGAAAGCAGCAAAAGCTGGCCGAAAATCAAACCGGGCAAGGCGGCCGCCGCAAAACTGGTCGCCACGAACAAGCAGTCCGAAGCCCAGTCGGCCAGGGCGAATTCCTTCATCTCGACCATCGATTCCCGCTGCTCCATGGCGTCCCGAATCACTGTGTTGGCCATGGCACCGACCGCAAACAGAATGCCGGCCAATCCCACCAAAGCAAATCCGAATATCAGGACCCCGAACAATATATAAAACTTGTTTCCCTCTTCGTTGGTGACCAATGAACTGCCCAACAACATGATGCCATAGACGATGGTAAGCGCCAAAGCTGTAAAACCCAGCCGCACCAGCAATTCGAGCGATTTGAATTTCAGAAAAGCATCCGGCACCAGTTTTCCCAAGCCGGCCACAGGCGATGCAATGTCATTCCCGCGGTCGCCATCGCCCGATTCGGAGATGGGTTCGACGTGGACCGGTTGGTCCGCTGCTGTTTCTTCGGTGGTTGACCGGTCGGAGGCTGGCTCACTCATTTCAGTTTGTCTTTTGAGATGGGGGACGGATTCGTCTTGTTCGCGTTCCACGTTGGAAACCGGAGGTTCGGTTGTTTCCCAAGGCGCGGAGGTTGGTTTGGCGGCCGCCGACGCCGGCGCCAGCTCGTAACCTGCGCCGCTTCCTTCATCGTCGTCGTCGTCTAAATAGTCGATTTCGGGTTCGGGGGCCTCGGCATCGCCAATTTCATTCAGTTCGTCAAAACTCGATTGATCGTCTACCGAATCGGGAAGTGCTTCCAGTTGTCGTTTGCGTTTGAAAAACTCTTCGTCGTTAAAGTCGATCTTACCCTCCGACGTGTCGATGCGGGTGTCTACGGCGGGCGGCTCAACCGCCGGGCCCAGCCGATATCCTTCGGCGTCGCCCGTTTGCGGAGTGGCTGGCGACGGCGCCACCGTGTACGACGTCGGTGGTGGCTTTTGTTTCGGTTTCGCAATTTCCACCAACGTGTGGCAATCGTAGCACTTTAACTTTTGGCCGACTTGGCTGGGAGTCGCGTACACCAGCGAGCCGCACAAGGGACAGGGCGTGGAAAACGTGTTCTCAGGTGGCGTGATGCCTTCGACGCGGAGCGCCGCGTTCGCGTCGACCTCGAAAGGGTCCTTGGCTTCGTCGCTGGAGGGAATGGGACTTTTCTCCGCGGTCAGCGGTAACAGGTCGTCCAGTCCGGCATCGTCGTCATCTTCCGCAGTGGGTTCCGCCACTTCGGCCGGCGGGACGTCGTCTGGTCGTTTGGCCGGAGCCCCTTCAGGGATTTCCGCGGCGGCTTGCACAGCTTCCGATGACGTTTGCCGGGGGTGCAGGATGTCGTCGTCAAAGTCAATCAAATCGTCGACCGTGACATCACCCGGTTTTTTCTTTTCACCAGGCACCAGCAAGCTGTTTTGGCATCTTGGACAATCGACTTGTTCGCCAGCCTGCGCGGCGTCGACATTCAGCGTGGATTCGCATTTTGGGCAACGCAATTCAAGCTTTCGTTCGGACACTGAAACTACCTTTTTGTTGTGTGACGATATTGTCGTTGACCGAAAGCCAATTCTCCAACCGCGCGGGCCCTGTTAAGATGAAACAGTCACTTTCACAAGTGTTTTTCGACGATCTCCCCATTTTATTCCAATCATTCGCCGAGGTTAACGTGGTTTTCCCGGGTGTCTTGGTTTTCTCCACGAGAGACTGATGAAACTTATCAAGGTCGCGGCGGGCGTTCTCAATCAGACACCTTTAGATTGGAACCAAAACCAGCAGCATATAGTCGAGGCGATTGAACGCGCGCGGCAATCGGGTGTTTCGATTCTCTGCCTGCCCGAGTTATGTGTCACCGGTTACGGGTGCGAGGACGCGTTTTATGCCACGGGTGTGCATCAATCGGCAATCGAAATGTTGGTGGCGCTGACATCGCACACGCGGGGCATGGTCGTGTCGGTTGGCGTGCCGCTGATGTACGCTGGCGCCCTGTTCAATACGGCCTGCCTGCTGGTCGACGGCCGCATTGCTGGACTGGTCGCCAAACAACATCTGGCCGGCGACGGGATCCACTATGAACCGAGGTGGTTCAAACCGTGGCCCGAAGGCATCGCGGCCGACATCGAACTGGCTGGTGTCGACTACCCGATCGGTGACTTGATATTCGACGTGGGCGGCGTGCGCATCGGATTTGAAATCTGCGAAGACGCCTGGGTCGGCACGCGGCCGGGTTCGAGCCACGCGGCCCGCGGGGCTGACCTGATTCTTAATCCCAGCGCCAGCCATTTTGCCTTCGGAAAACACCGCGTGCGGCGACGTTTCGTGATCGAGGGATCGCGGGCCTTTCAGGTGAGCTATGTGTACGCCAACCTGGTAGGCAACGAATCCGGCCGGGCCATCTACGACGGCGATGCGATGATTGCCAGCAATGGTGAACTGGTGGCCGTCGGCAAACGATTTTCCTATCGGCCGGTTAGCCTCACCTCGGCGACCGTGGACATCGACATGACGCGGATGGTCCGAGCGCGGACGGGAAGTTTCACGCCGGACGTGGACGGCGACGAATCCGATGTCATTGAGGTTGATTTTGAGTTTCCATCTCGGGAATTGGAGCCGCAACAGCTGGAACGCGAACCGTGGGAATCGAGCGATGATATTAAGTTCGAGGAATTCACGCGAAGCGTGTCACTGGGACTTTTTGACTACATGAGAAAAAGCCGTTCGCGAGGTTTCGTGGTCTCGTTGAGCGGTGGCGCCGATTCCACGTCCGTCGTCGTGTTGATTCACCTGATGCTGCGGATCGCGGAACGGGAACTGGGATTGCAAGCTCTGTCAGAACGGATCGCCGGCTGGTTGCCCCAGTCGGCGGCGTCGCTGGAAGAATTGAATCGCGCGCTGATCACGACGGTTTACCAGGCAACGCGAAACAGCTCGGAGACCACGCGGCTAGCCGCCGCGACGGTGGCCGGCGCGGTGGGATCGAATCATCTTCAATTCGATGTTGACGCACTGGTGCAAGACTACCAGTCGATGGTGAGCGGCGCCATTAATCGGCCGCTGAGTTGGGAGCGCGATGACATCGCGCTGCAAAACATCCAATCGCGAGTCCGCTCGCCGGGCGTGTGGATGATCGCCAACCTCCACGGGGCCTTGTTGCTGTCTACGTGCAATCGCAGCGAATCGGCGGTCGGTTACACCACCATGGACGGCGACACGAGTGGCGGTTTGGCCCCGATTGCCGGAATCGATAAAGCATTCCTGGGCCGGTGGTTGCGGTGGGTCGAACAGACCGGCCCCAGTCAAATTGGCAACATACCGGAAGTTCGATGCGTCACGGCCCAGCAACCGACCGCCGAGTTGCGACCGGCGGCCGCCGGGCAAACCGACGAAGGCGACTTGATGCCGTATGAAATTCTCGATGTGATTGAGCGGCTGGCGATTCGCGACAAAAAAATGCCGCTGGAAGTTTATCACCACATCAAATTGGAATTCGAACAATTCGACGCCCAACAGCTGGGCCAGTGGACCATCCGCTTTTTCCGCTTGTGGTGCCGAAACCAGTGGAAGCGGGAGCGGTACGCGCCATCGTTTCACTTGGATGACGAAAACCTGGATCCGAAAACCTGGTGCCGGTTCCCCATTCTTTCCGGTGGTTACGAACGGGAAATCCAGCAGCTGCAGCAACACCTCGCGCAAAGCGAATCCCTGCCGGAGACGGCAGACGCCAAGGCTGACTCACCCTAATCTGAAACGTATACCGACAAGGATTTGGCCGCCTGTTTGACGATTCGCTTGGCCAATGGCGGGCCGTTGCGTTCCGGGAAGATATCGCGCGGGTGGGGGGCCCCGGTATTCACGAAGCAATTCCAGGCTTTCCGTTTGATCCCGGCAGGAATCTTGAACGGCACCGATTCGATGGTCGGGTTGAGAAACATCAATACGTCGCGGCCATGTTCGTCGGGATCGTCATCGGCGCCGGGTGCGCCAAACAGACAGGCCATGGGCAGAATGTCAGCGTGCCAATCGACCATGTTCCCGTCGGCGTTGTACCAACTCACGTCGGCGAATCGCCCGTCCCGTTCACGATCACCGCTCAAAAACCAGCGGCGCCGAACCGCCGGCTGGTACCGGCGAAATGCGATCAGGGCCGACACAAAACGCACCAGATCCTGATGTTGTTCGACGCGGTTCCAATCAAACCAGCTGATTTCGTTGTCCTGACAATAAGCATTATTGTTTCCGTGTTGCGTGCGGCGGCATTCGTCGCCGGACACCAGCATCGGCACTCCCTGGCTAACCATGAGCGTCGTCAGGAAGTTTTTGATCTGTTGCAGCCGGTGACGTTCAATATCCACATCATCTGTTGGTCCCTCAGCGCCGTGGTTGTAACTGAAGTTGTTGTTTTCGCCGTCGCGGTTGTCTTCGCCGTTGGCCTGGTTGTGTTTCTCGTTGTAACTAACCAGGTCGTTTAGCGTAAAACCATCATGGGATGTGACGAAATTGATGCTGCAATAAGGGGGCCGACCTACTGGCTGGTAAAGATCGGCGGATCCGGCCAGCCGCGTGGCCATCGCCCCGCGTCGCCAGCGGTCGCCGCGCCAAAACCGTCGCACATCGTCACGATATCGACCGTTCCACTCCGCCCAACGTTCGTCGCCGAACCATCCGACCTGGTAGGCTCCGGCCGCATCCCAGGCTTCGGCAATGATTTTGGTATCGGCCAGCAACGGGTCCTCGCCAATCGCCTCGATCAGCGGCGGGTTGGCCACCAAGTGGCCACGTCGATCACGGCTGAGGATGGACGCTAAATCAAATCGAAAGCCGTCGACGTGAAAGTTGTGGACCCAATGGCGCAAACAGTGGAAGATCATCTCGCGAACAATCGGGTGGTTGCCGTTAATCGTATTGCCGCAACCTGAATAGTTTCGATAGTGCTGCTGGTCTTCCTCCAGCATGTAATAAACGGAATTCTCCAGACCCTTCATGCTCAGCGTGGGCCCCAAGTGATTGCCTTCGCAGGTATGATTGAACACCACATCCAGGATGACTTCGATGCCGGCGCGATGCAGTTCCTTGACCATCTGCTTGAACTCGACCACGGAGGCGCCGGGTTCGCGGCTGGCTGCGTAGCCTTGGTGGGGGGCAAAAAAGGCCAGCGGGTCGTAGCCCCAGTAGTTTTTGCATCCACCCTGGCTGCCGTCGACATTCGTCGTGGGAAATTCGTGGACCGGCATCAGTTCGACAGCCGTGACGCCCAGCGATTTCAAATAGGGGATTTTTTCGATGACGCCCAGATACGTGCCGGGATGGCGAACTTGGCTGGACGGGTGTTGCGTGAAACCGCGCACGTGCATCTCGTAAATAATCGTTTCGGACAAATCGAGATTCAGGTGGCGGTCGCCCTCCCAATCAAAATAATCGTCAACGACAACACATTTGGGGGGACGCAGGATCCCGTCGTTAGATGGTAGAAAGGCGCCGGCCAGCGCGCGGGCGTAGGGATCGATCAGCCGCGCGTTGGAACGAAACAACAAACCGCGCGACGGGTCGTAAGGCCCTTCGGCTTGGAAATGATATAACTGGCCGGCCTTCAACCCGGGCACGAATACACTCCAAATATCGCCCCAGCGGTCCGTTTCTGGGTCAAATGTGATGATCTCCGCCGGTTCGCCATCGTTGACGTCGTCATACAACAACAACCGCACGTGCGTGGCATGGCGACTAAAAACCACGAACTGAACGCCGTGATCGTGTAGCACACCGCCATACGGCAAGATGTGCATAAACTGCAGGTTGGGGTGGGCGTGCCGCATGATTTTCAGCATCAGGGTCGGTTATCCGTTCGCTAGAGTCGGAAGCCGCTGGTGGTCGTTCAGCAAACTTACCACGCTGCGAGGCACACGATGCCGGAGGGAACGCGAAACAATCCGTAATCGCGGTGTGCCGGGACTTGTGGTGAGTGGTTTGCCAGTAAGATCGAGCGGGCTGTCCGATTCGGCGACAGCCATTCTAACAATCGCGGCGTGTTTACCGAGCCGACGTGTCACGCCATCGGTCCTGCGGCCATCGGTCCTGTTCAGGTCCCAAATTACCCGTTAGTTTTTAGGGGACACAACCTGCGGCCAACGCCAGGCATGCCAAGGTTTAATCGGCCGGGCGGCCGCCTGGACCTGATAACTTGCTCTCAGCATGGCAAAACAATCAGATCAAACCAGCAAGACCGGTATTTCTTATAAAGACGCCGGCGTCGACCTCGACCTGTACCAGCAGTCCATGGCGCGGCTGCCTCAGCTGTTGCATCGCACGTTTTCTCCTCGGGTGATGGTTTCCGACGGCGGTTTCGCCGGCCTGTTCCGTCTGGATTACGGAAATCGTTTATTTGGACGGAATTACCGCGACCCGGTTTTAGTGTCGGGCACCGACGGCGTGGGGACCAAACTGAAAGTCGCCCATCGCACGGATCGCCACGACACGGTGGGCATCGACCTGGTCGCCATGTGCGTCAATGACGTGATTTGTTGCGGGGCCGAACCGTTGTTTTTCCTGGATTACGTGGCCATGTCGCAGGACGATCCACAGCGCCTGGAACAAATCGTGACGGGAATCAGCAACGGGTGCATCCAGGCGGAGTGCGCCCTGCTCGGGGGTGAAACCGCCATCATGCCGGACTTGTACCAAACCGGCGACTACGATCTGGCCGGGTTTTGCGTGGGTGTCGTGGAGCGTCGCAACCTGATCAGCGGCAAGTCCATCGCGGCGGACGACGTGGTCATCGGACTCGATTCCAGCGGCCTGCATTCCAACGGTTACAGCCTG